>JACDEG010000081.1 GCA_013816505.1 Pyrinomonadaceae bacterium
GCCAAAGACTTTCTCAAGGAACTGCGCGCGGTGCGCGGCGAAAAGTAGCGCGCCGTCGCTTACTCTGAGGCCAGACGACAACCTACCCGATGAAACGCCCTCAGCCTTCGCGGTTGAAGACCTTGCCCCAGCGGATGAATTCGAGCAGCGAGTTGTACTGGTCGTCGACCGACCCGGTGAAGCACAGCGCGAAGCCCATCTCTTTAATCTGGTAGACAACTTCGCCCCACATGTAGACCCACTTCCCCTCGAACAACTCGATCTCGATGCGGATCAGTTCTCCGAGATTCACTTTGTCATCGGTTAAAACGAAGCATCCTGTAGCACTGAGGTCCACAATCTCGCCGTGCTGGCGCGCAAGTGCGCCTTCCCACTGCGACTTCAGGGACACTTTCATGCGCTCTGCCAGTCGTCGTTCGCTCATGTTGGTTCCATTCTCTTAGCGCCGTCCGAAAACTTGACCGCCGGCCAAAACCGAACGCTCTCGCCGCCCTCGCTGGCACCGCGTTTCCTGAGCGCCATCCCGCCCGCGACCGCCGCGCCGCCCGCGCTGGTCGCCAAAAAGATCCGTCGTGTGTGTTTACGTACTATCTGTTCGCCCGTCTTGATCCACTCTGACATTAGATTATCAAACCTCGAATCTGTCGGCGGCCGCGTAAGCGTTGATCACGGCGCGCTCGCCTTCCTTGCCGGGTTTCGAGTTGCCGTGCTCCATGCCGAGGATGCCTTTATACCCTTTGCTGTGGACGTGGCGAAAGACATTTTTATAGTTGATCTCGCCGGTGAACGGCTCACCGCGTCCGGGGTGGTCGCCGGTCTGGATATATGCCACCTCGTCCCAGCAGCGATCCATGTTCGGGATGATGTTACCTTCGTTGACCTGCGTGTGATAGATGTCGTACAGGATTTTGCACGACGGGCTGCCCACGGCCTTCATCAGTGCGTACATCTGCGCGTTCGAGCTGACGAAGAACTCCGGGTGGTCGCGGTAGATGTTCAGTGGTTCGCAGACCATCACCAAACCCGTTGGCTCGCAGATACCGGAAGCCCGCTTCAAGCCTTCGATCACGTTGGCGGTCTGGTAGCCATGTTGCAGGCGGTGGAATGAATTCCCGACGACGAGCGTGACGCGCTTCGTGTTGACGCGCTTCGCGACCTCGACCGTCTCCCGGATGTTCTTCAGGAAACCTTCGCGCAGGCTTTCATCACCCGATGTCAAAATTGCGACGCCCTTTTCCAATCCACGGTCGTTGGCGACGAAGATGCCCATCTCGATTCCAAGCCGTGCCATCTCTCGCGCGAGTTGCTCCTGCACCTCTTTGGGTCGGCCGCGCATGCCGTTGTCCTCGAACGCGGTGAAGCCCTCGTCGGCGCAGAACTTGAGTTCGTCGACCAGGTTATTCGGAGTCGGTGAACTGGCGTAGCCGGCATGCTCCTTGAACATGCCGAAGTGCGGCGCATACTTGAGCTTGAATCGGTTTTTATTATTGCCGGACTGTGCGCCGGTTGCTGACTGCGGCTGCGCCGAAGAAACGCGCGCACCTGAAATTGCCGCCGCACCAGAGGCAACACCTGTTACCAAAAAATCTCTTCGCTTCATCGTGACATTCCTTCATCAATGAGAAAAACCGAAACTCGTCCCGCTCGGAAGACCGTGTATCAACATTGCGGCGGCATAGCCGTCACGAACTTTCTTAATGAGGCATGGTGATACGACTGTGTGTCACTCTCTGACCGCGAGGTTATCGGTAGCAAAGTCGGGTGAAAGCGGCGCTTCGGCCGCCGCACTCCAAAGGCTGCCGCCGGTCGCTCGGTGATCGTGCTCTTCGCGCGCGGCGGTCGACAAAAGTTGCGCGGGGTGTAGCGAACGGTTATCTGCTTTGCTGCTGGTCGTCGGAACACGTCCCCAGCCCTTCGACTCGAAGGATTTAACACCGCTTTCCGTTGACTGAAGAATCAATGCCGCCGTGCCTTTCGTCGAGTCAACAAGCTTCAGCCCGCGCTTTGGGCCGAGCACGTTGACGGCGGTGTCGATGCTGTCGGAGGTGATGCCATCCGGCGCGACGACCGTCACGCTGCTCCGCCCGGTGAGGCCGAGTCCGGTACGCGGGTCGACGATGTGCGAGTATCGCACGCCTCCGATTTCGACGTACTGCTCCGCGTCGCCGGCGGTCGACACAGCAGCGTGTTTGAGGAGGAGGAAGTTCGCCGGAGCCTGCCCCGGAGTCCGTCCGGACGCGCCGAGCGGGGCGACGCCGATGGTCCACCCCGCGGCGTCCGGCGGCGCGTCGCTCACCACCACATCGCCGCCCGCCGCGACGAGCGCGCGTGTGACGCCGTGCTGCTGCAAAACTTTAATCGCTTCGTCGGCGGCGTAACCTTTCGCGACGCCGCCGAGGTCAATCAGCATCCCGCTTTTTTCAAGTCGTGCCGTCCGCTTCCGGGGATCGAGATGCAGCTTCGCGAAACCGGTTAACCCGCGCGCTTCGGCCAGACGCCGTGGGTCAGGCATCACCTGCGTGCGGCGCGCACGCCGCCACAGACGCACCACCGGCCCCATCGTCACGTCGAACGCGCCGCCCGTTTGCGCCGCGATCTTTTGCGAAAAGGCGAGGACGCGAAAGAGGTCGTCGCTGACCTCGACCGGCGCACCGCCCGCGCGCTGACAGAGCGTCATCAACTCGCTCGTCTCGCGATAGTCGCTCATGGTATTATCCAGCCGCGCCACGCGATTAAAGGCAGCTTTCGCCGCACGGTTTGCCGTTTCGACATCCGGCGCGTAGAGCACAATCCTGAAGCGCGTTCCCATGTGCGCCTGTGAATATTCAAACCGAGTTAAATCAAATTTGTGAGCGAGATGGTGAGTTGCGGCGACCAGTAAAATGACGCATGCCGCGACCGAGTGTCGTCTCAAGATCATGTTTGAAAGTCTCGCTGAAAGGCAGGTCTGAAGCGCGTGAACGCGAATCATACCACGCCCTTTATAGATTGCACATCAAGTATTCTGGGGAGTCAAAGCCAGTGCCTCGTCACATCTTCGCCGGGATTTGCTTAACTTTTTGCCCCTTGCTTTTGCTTTGGGAGATGCCGAAACATCAGTCCGCCAGCGCCACCTCTGCGCAGCAGGCGAGCGCGCCCGCCGCCGACATGAAGCCTTACGTCGAGACGATGCCGGGCGCCAACGTCAAGTTTGAAATGGTCCCGATTCCGGGTGGCAGATACACGATGGGTAGTCCCGAAAGCGAAGCGGGGCGGGGTGCCGATGAAGGCCCGGCGCACGAAGTCACCGTCCGCCCGTTCTGGATGAGCAAGAGCGAAGTGACGTGGGACGAGTACGATCAATTCGCCTTTGCCCAAAGATTAAAGACACCACCGCCGACGACCGCGACGAACGCCGAAGCGGACAAGTCTGCCGATGCCGTAACGCGCCCGACGCCGCCTTACGCCGACGAATCGTTTGGCTACGGCAAGGGTCGCTTGCCTGCGATCAGCATTACGCACCACGCTGCGATGGAGTATTGCCGCTGGCTGTCCGCAAAGACCGGAAAGACTTATCGCCTGCCGACCGAGGCCGAGTGGGAACACGCTGCGCGCGCCGGCACGAAGACGGCTTACTCGTTCGGCGACGACCCGAAGAAGCTGAGTGAGTATGCGTGGGTCGGCGACAAAGAGTACGGTGGGCCGCGCGCCGTCGGGACCAAGAAGCCGAATGCGTTTGGATTGTTCGACATGCACGGCAACGTCGCCGAGTGGGTCATCGACCATTACGACCCGAAGTTCTATGCGACCTTCAAGCCGGGCGCGCCTGCTCTGTCGCCGGTCGTACTTCCGACCGAGCGGCGCTATCCGCACGTCGCGCGCGGCGGCGGCTGGGATCAGGACGCGAAGCTCGCCCGCAGCGCCGCCCGTCAGGCTTCGGATAAGAGTTGGAGCCGCCAGGACCCGCAGGTGCCGCAGAGCATCTGGTGGCATACCGAAGCGACCAACGTCGGCTTCCGTATTGTGCGTCCGCTCGAAGAGCAGGAGAATTTGAAGGGCCTGAAGTCGAAAGTAGTTAAGTCAAGTCCGAACTGATAACGCATGATTACCGTCGGGGGCGACAGAGAGACGAGTAAGTAGCAAGGCAAAAGTAAAAAGGTAAAAGGCAAAAGTGAAAACCACCGAGGAACAGATGTTAGATATTAGATGCTGGATGCTAGTCAAAACCAAGCAGGTGGTGTTGCCAACATCTGACATCTGACATCTAGTTCATTCAACCCTGATGCTGAAAAACTTTTGCGCGAGCTACTTATCAATGTTGCCGCAAGCCGCCCTCCGGCCCGTCTTAAACCCTCATGGGATAGAGTGAAAACGTGAGTCGCAACTCGTGTTCCGTCATCAACAACTGAATTATTCTAACGAAACGGAGAATCGCAAGATGAACAGAAAGACAGAGGATCAAAATCGCGCCGCACACACCCGCCGCGACTTTCTCAAAACCTCGACCGTCGCCGCAGTTGGGACGACGGTGGCGGCTCACATGAATATCATTCCCGGCGCGTACGCGCAGGGCAGCGACGAGATCAGGGTCGGCGTCATCGGCGTCGGCGGGCGTGGCACCGGCGCCATCAAGGATGTGCTGATGGCAGCGCCCGGCGTCCGTATCGTCGCCATCGGCGATGTTTTCAAAGACCGCATTGACGAGGCGATGGCGAAGTTCAAAAGCTTCGCCGAAGACCCGGAGATCAAGAAGCTCGGCAATACCGTCGCCGTCACGCCGGAGCGCTCCTTTGTCGGCTTCGATGCTTACGAAAAGGTCATCAATGCGAGCGACGTCAACTACATCATTCTCGCGACGCCGCCGGGCTTCCGCCCGCAACACATCAAAGCGGTGGTCGCTTCCGGCAAGACACTGTTCACCGAAAAGCCGGTCGCGGTCGACGGCCCCGGCATCCGGATGGTGTTGGAAGCCTACGAGCAATCGAAAACGAAAGGCATGAGCATCGCCGCCGGGACACAGCGCCGACATGATGTCGGTTACAACGAAGCGATAAAGCGCATCCAGGGCGGTGCCATCGGCGACATCGTCGCGACGCGCGCCTATTGGAATCAGGGCGGACTGTGGAAGAAGGATCGACAGAAGGAGTGGAGCGACCTTGAATGGCAACTGCGCAACTGGCTCTACTTCACTTGGCTGTCCGGCGATCACATCGTCGAGCAGCACGTGCACAACGTCGACGTGAGCAACTGGGCGATGAACGCGCACCCCGCGAAAGCGACCGGTATGGGCGGTCGACAAGTGCGCACCAGCCCCGAATACGGTCACATCTTCGATCACTTCGCGATTGATTACGAGTATCCGAACGGCGTCCACATGATGAGCATGTGCCGGCAGATCGAAGGGACGACCGGCAACGTGTCGGAAGCTCTGGTCGGCACCAAGGGCAACTATGTGTCGCAGTCGAACCGCCAACTCATCACCGGCGCGAACGAGTGGCGCTACAACGACAAGCCGAAGAGCGCGTATGTTCTTGAGCACACCGATCTGATTAGCAGCGTGCGCGCCGGTAAGCCGATCAACGAATTGAAGAACGTCGCTGAGACGACGCTGACCGCGATCATGGGTCGGATGTCGGCCTACACCGGCAAGACCGTGACGTGGGAGCAGGCGCTTAACTCGCAGGAAGTCCTGATGCCCGCCAAACTCGATTGGAGTTCCAACATGCCCGTACCGGCGGTCGCCGTGCCTGGCAAGACCGAGTTGGTTTAAGCGAATCAACCCATCAAAAATAGCGAAGCGGGCGTGGACAAACCGCGCCCGCTTTTTTTTGTGCGAAGGTCAGTCGCCGCAAGTGTCCGCCTCTTTTGAGCATCGGAAACACGACTAACGTTTCCGATGCGTCCACACCCCGTCATACAGCGGCGCGCCCCGGCCTGATGCGATCAGCACCGTCCGCGATTGGATGACGGGAAGCCCTTGAAGCTTCGCAAGCGAGAACAACTCCGGCCTCGGTTCGTTGTGGATGAGGTAACCGCCCCGGCCCGTGATTGATTCAATGTTCGATAGCGCGAGCAACAGTTCCGTCGTGTTGAAGTACGGAAAGACATTGGTGACGATCACCAGATCGTACCCCGTTGAAGCATCGGCGCGCTCGGTCACGACGTTCAGTTGTTCGGCGCTGACCATCATTGCCACGTCGGGGCGCACCAGAAGCGACGTGCTCAGATGGCGTTCGTATCGCCGAGGCAGTTGGTCGAGCCGCGACTGTGTGCCGATGCTCTGACCGAGTTGTTGAAAATAATTTTTGTACTCGACGGAGAGCGGACGCGCGTCTGTGTCGGCGACGCCCGACAGAATCGAGAGTCGCACGGGCTGACGTTCGCTGACTTGCTGAAGATGGTTGACGACGCGGTCGTTAATATCGACGCAGTGAATGCGCAGTCGGGCCGGGTCGCTCAGCTTCAACCCGAGAAGCGCGTCGGCGATGGCGAACGGTTGATAGCTCTGCGGCGCGAAGAGGTCCATCAAATCCGTGCGAGGCGAGAAGTCGAGGCCGGGGCCGACAATCAGCACGCTGTTCAGTTGCCGCGGCGCGGCGGCGGCGGGCGTCTCCTTGATCACCGCGAGCGCGAGATAGACGGCGAAGTTGGCTTCGATCTGCGTGTCGGTGCTGTGCCCACGTTCCTGATACAGCGGCGCGACGAGCTCACTCAAGTGCTGCGGGTCGCTGATCTCGCGCGCGACGAACTCCTTATCGTAAAGAAACCGCATCGCCCGCACGTACTGCGCGAATAAATACTGAAACAAAGATTCACGCGCGGGCTTTTCCCTCTCAAGGAAGCGACGAAAGTATGCGAGCCGCTCGTCGGGGGCGGGTTCTTTAACTGCTTTGATAAAGTCGTTGATTCTCTGCGCCGCAGCGGGGGGAAGTTTTCCAACGGGCGGAAAAGGCGGTGTGTTGCCGAGATAGCGCGACTTCTCTTTCGCACTCAACTGCCGCACGAATTCAGCCGCGCTCAGCGCCGGTTCGATGCGTGGCTGGCGCGTGAAGCGTTCGGACTGAAGAATGTAATAAATGAGGTGGTCGTTTTCGCCGATTGTCTCGCGCTCCGCGGTGCGTCGGTTAAGCGATGTGATGTAGGCATCAAAGGTAACTTCGGTGACGCCCAGTTGTTTGAGATGGGCACGCAACGCGGGTGCGATGTCGGCGTATCTGATTGCCCTTTTGGCAACGACCGTCTGAGCAGTCGCGGCGAAGCTGAGTGAGAAGGCGACGCAGAGCAAGAAGACACGACGACACATTGAAGGCAAGTCCGGCGACGGGCGCGTCACATGAGAATAGCCGGGGGTTATTGGATTGTCATCACAATCAATCGCCCCCGGCTAACGGTGTGGCTTGACAGGTTCGGTTAGAAGATGAACTTCGCGGCCAATTGAATCTGGCGCGGGAAATTCGATTGTCTGACGGTGGTCAGGTTGACCCGACCGAACTCGGCGTTCGTCGGGTCGTTGTTGTATTGGCGCTCGTCGTACATCGGCGTGTTGGTGACGTTGAAGAACTCGGCGCGCAGTTGCAGCCGCGTTACTTCGCCGAACCGGATGCTCTTCGCAAAGTTCATATCGAACTGCTGATACGACTGACGCCTGAGTTGGCCGACGCGGTATCCTGTGCGCCGCTCTTCGAAGGGCGCGCGAATGATAAAGTTTGGCTCCGTGCAACCGAGCGCTACTGAGTCTGTGGTCAGAATCGTCGTCCCGTTGTTTTGCCTTCGCCCGACACAGGGAGTCGCGCCCAGAATAAAGTTCGAGGGATCGAAGCGGTTGTTCAGTCCCCTGAACTGTTCCGGGTCGGGATTCTGAGCGTCCTTTACATACTCGACGTTGCCCGGTAGTTCCCACGGCTGACCCGACTGGAAGATGTACGTTCCCGCAAATTCAATCCCGCCGAATAACAAATCGACTACTTTGGGCGCGTTGCCGAGGAAGTATTGACCTCTGCCGACCGGCAACTCCCAGACGCCTGATGCCGTAAAGCGATGCGGGCGGTCGGCGAAATACGGACTCTTGTTCATCGTCCTTCGCGCGCTGTCGAGATAGCCGTTCTGCTCGATCATTTTTGAGAAGGTATAGGTTCCGTAGAGCGAGAACCCGCGCGTGGGGCGTTTGTTAGCGGTCACTTGTAGCGAGTCGTACCAGATGCGCCCGTCGTTTCGCGCAATCTCGTTGATGCCGCCGAATTGCGGGAACGGACGCGCCAACTCAAAGCGACTGAGCGTCGCATTGGTGAAGCGATTCGTTCCCTCGAAGCCACGAACCTGAAAGAACGGGTTCGCAATCTGCTGGTTGCAGATGTCCGGGTTGCCGCCCTTCGTCGGATCACACCGGTCGAGGAACTCCGGGCTTGGCTCGTTGATGCCGAGGGCGTTGTTCTGGTTCTGCGTGCCGCCCGGCCCCGGCGTCTGCTCGTTGTACGTGCGGCTGCCGACATAGCTGATCTCAACATTGGCTCCGAACGGCAGTTGCCGCTGAATGGAAAGCGAATACTGCCACACATGCGGAAGCTTGAAGTCTGGGTTCAGGTAGTTGAACCCCTGACCTAAGAATGTTTCCAGACCGCCGGCGCTCCCTGATGGGGCGATGAGACCGGTCGGGAACGGGTTAGAGAAGTTGAAGAGCGAGGTCTGCCCACCGGCTTGCGAGACGGTGGCGTTGGACCTCGACTGAAAACCGAGGCGCTCCGAGACGGTCGTCGGATTGAGGAAGTACTGGCCGAAGCCGCCCCGCACCACCGTCTTTTCGTTCACCTGATAGGCGGCCCCGAAGCGCGGTTGAAGGTTGTTCTTGTCGTACCTGTACGGAGTTTCCGGATTACCGTTAATGTCGACGAATCCAATGCCTCCTCTGACCTGCGTTCCACCCGCGAGTCGTGACGAGACGGGGTTCACCGACGTGGTATCGAAACCGAAATTGGCACGGTTGTATCGCTCCTTCGGCGGGCCGTTAAAGTCCCATCGGAGTCCGAGGTTGAGCGTCAGATTCTGTGTGATTTTCCAGTCGTCCTGCACCCACGGAGCGACGTACTTCCACATGTAAATCGGGAACAGTTGGTTCTCCACGAAAACATCATTCGGAGCGCCGAGCAGCAGCGAGGCGATAGAGTTACCCGAAATGTCGGCGACCGGTCCGACCCCGCTCGGCACGTTCGGGTTTGAATTGTCGTTGTCGAAATTGAACCGTGTCAGATTACGATTGAAGTTGAACTCGCCGGCCCCGCGGCCACTGAACTGCTGGGCGTACTGTGTGAACCGAATGTCGCCGCCGAAGCGCGTGGTGTGATTCCCGAGAATCAGCGTCATGTTCGGTTGCACGCTATAGGTGTTGGTCGGCTCACGGTTGAAGCCGCCGCGCCCCAGGTTCTGATAGTCGGCGAAGTTGAAACGCGGGAACATCTTGATCGGGATGTTGCTCGCGTAAGACGCCGGAAAGCCGAGCGTCGCGGGATCAAAGCCGAGCGCGATTTCCGTTCTCGCAGATTCGATGTAGCGGTTCGCACTGACGCGCACGTTCAAGATCGCGGTCGGGCTGAGCGTGCTCACCCAATCCGCCACACCGGTGTAGTTGATGCGTTCAAGCGGCCCTTGCGAATCTTCCGCCGCGTTGCCAACGATGCCGTTGGAGACCCGCGACTCGACACGTTTGTTGTAGCCGTAGCGGAAAAAGACTTTGTTATCGCTGCCGATATTTTGGTCGATTTTGAAGATGTAGTTTTTGAAGTCATCGCGCGCGACGTTCGGCGCGAAGAAGTAGTTATCGCGAAATCCGTTGGTGCTAACTCGGTTCGGCAGCGGATAGTAATTCAACAACCCTTGCGCAACTGGATTGACCCGCTCCGGGCAGATCACATTGATGCGCCCGTTGCACGAGATCGGCGTGCGAACCCTTCCAGCCGTCCCACTGTTAGGCTCATAAATTAAGATCAACCTGCCGTTGGCGTCGCGCAGATTGCTGAAGTCGCCCCGGCGTTGCGCTTCATCTGGATACGTGAGCGTGGCCGGGTTTGGCGTGCCTTCGCGATAACCCTCGTAGTTGAATGAAAAGAACGTTCGGTTACGCCCGTCGTACCCCGGTTGACGCCCGCCCACACCGAAGCGCGGAAACATCACCGGGCCGCTGACAAAGAAGCCATACTGATCGAGGAAGTGTTCCGGTCTATCCTGTCCTCCTTCAGGCCGCTGCGGGGTGGGCCGTTGCGCGTTGAACTGAAGGTAATTCGCGTCAAGCCATTTGCGCCGCGCGAATTCGTACACGGTGCCGTGAAACTCGTTGCCCCCGGATTTGGTGGTGACGTTGACCGTGCCGCCCGCGCTGCGGCCATACTGTGCGTCATAGCCATTGGTTACAATCTTAAACTCCTGCACGGAATCGACCGGCGGGACATACGCGATATTGTTGCCGCCCTGGATGGAATTGTTCGGCGCACCGTCCAAAAGGAATTCGTTGTTGCGATTCTGGCCGCCGTTGATCGACCAGTCGGCAATCGCGCCGTTGTCGAACGGGCGTTGGTAGATCGCCGGGCCGTTGTAGGTTATCCCGGCGGTCAGGGTGGAAAGCATAAACGGGTTGCGGGCGTTCAAGGGCAACTCGGAGACGCGCATGTTGTCGATCACCTGCCCGCGGTCGGCTTTCGCCGAATCAAGCCCGGCATCCGCGGTGACGGTCACGACCTCGGCCACATCCCCGACCTGTAGTTGAAGGTTCGCAGTTGCCGTCTGCCCGACCTGTAGCACCTGCTCAAGCGCGGTCTTCTTAAAGCCGGTCTGCTCAGCCGTGATCCGATACGTGCCGGGTTGAAGAAACGGGATGGTGTAGTTCCCTTCGTCGTTAGTGACGGCGGTCGCGGTTTCGTTTGTTCCCGGGTTGAGCGCCGTGATGGTCACGCCGGGCACTGCGGCCCCCGACGCATCGGTCACGCGACCATTAACGGTGGCGCGGAATTCCTGAGCCGATAGGGTGGAAGAGAAAACGCTTAACAAGCAGCCGACGATGAGCAACATCGATGCTCTCGAAACAAGAGTCATACATGCCTCCTTAAGTGGCGAGACCAAATTGTTCAATCTGAAATCAGGAAGGATTCCTCTGCATGAATGAAAGCGGAATATACAACAAAAGATTCCGGACGTGTCAAACTTTTTCGTCGCGAGCCTTCTAACGGCCTTCGTCAGTTGCTCCCGGGTTTGCAGTGCAGCTATCATTCAAACGTCAACACACGTTAACCAGAGGGATGTATCTGAAGGGAGATAACGAATGAAAAAGATTTCAATCGCTGTGACGCTGATCATGTTTATGCTCGTCACCGCCTGCGTCGCGCAGACCTCGGCGCCGAGCGGTCCGGCTAAATCGGCGGCCAAATCAAAGGAGTGGCGACAACTCTTCAACGGTCGCGATACGGACGGCTGGCAGCACCTCGGCCCCGGCAGCTTCGTCGTCGAAGACGGGATGCTCCGCACCGAAGGCGGAATGGGCCTGCTGTGGTACACGCGCGAGAAGTTCGGCGACTGCGTGGTCCGCGTCGTCTATAAGGGAACGCACGAGTCTTCGAACTCCGGCGTCTTTGTACGCATCGCCGACAAACCCAAAGACGAATGGTTCGCGGTGCATCACGGCTATGAAGTGCAAATACTCGACGCGCAGAACGAGTATCACCGCACCGGTGCCATCTACTCGCTCGGCAAGGCGGCCGCCGGCGCCAGCAAGCCGCTCGGCGAGTGGAACACAATGGAGATTACCTTGAAGGGCGACCTCATCAGCATTTCGCTGAACGGTACTAAGATCAACGACTTCGATCCGAAGCAGACGCCGCCGGAGCGGACCAAGGAGTGGGAACCGGAACGCGGCCCGCGCCCGCCATCCGGTTACATCGGACTCCAGAATCACGACGACTACGAACGCAGCACGCGCACCTCCGTCTACTTCAAAGAAGTCAGCGTGCGTTCTCTTTAGAGAGTTTGAGTCGCTTCATAAATAATAGAGGTCTCGCAAAAATCACTGAATCCGTTTAGCGGCGGGCTCCGCCCGCCGTGCATGGTCACACGTCACGGGCAACGTCGGGCGGAGCCCGCCGCTAAACGAACAGATTTCTACTTTTGCAAGAGGTCTAACAGAAACGGTTAACATCTCTTGTGATTTTTTGAAGTGTGCGCATGTGGTTTATCAGTCTTTAGATTTCTACCCAACTTTGTCATGGAGGAAGCATGAGTATTGATCGTCGAACGTTTGTGAAGGGCGCGACCGCCGGGGCCGTCGGCACGGGTCTTAACCTCTCGACTCAGACCGCCGCCGGGTACAGACGCATTTTGGGCGCGAACGAAAAGATCGTCGTCGGCTTTGTCGGCACGGGCGGGATGGGCCGTTCCAACTTGAAAGACTTTTTGAAGATGCCGGAGGTCGATGTCGCGGCGGTGTGCGATGTCTTCCAGGGCAATCTCGATCAGGCATTGAAGATGACTGACGGCAAGGCGACCGGCCTCAAAGACTTTCGTCAGATCATCGACCGCAAGGACGTTGATGTGGTGGTCGTCTCGACGCCGGATCACTGGCACGCGCTGCCGATGATCTATGCCTGCGACGCGGGCAAGGACGTGTACGTCGAGAAGCCCGCCTCGTTAACGATTCACGAGGGGCGCCGGATGGTCGAGGCAGCCAGACGCAACAAGCGCGTCGTGCAGGTCGGCACGCAGCAGCGTTCGGGCAAACATTTTCAGCACGCCGCCGAACTGGTTCGCACCGGCAAGATCGGCAAGGTCAGTTATGTACGCGCGTGGAACTTTGCCAATCAACTTCAAGAAGGAATCGGCAACCCGCCGGACACCGAACCAATCGCGGGACTCGACTGGGATATGTGGCTCGGCCCCGCGCCGAAAGTCCCGTACAACAAGAACCGCTCTCTCTACACTTTCAGATGGTTCTGGGACTACGCCGGCGGGAAACTGACCGATTGGGGCGTCCACCTGCTCGACGTGGTGCAGTGGGCGATGGGCGTCGAGTACCCGCAGGCCGTCACGGCGTCGGGTGGCAAGTTTCATCTTAAAGATAACCGCGAGACGCCCGACACGTTGCTGGTGACGTACGAGTATCCCGGCTTTCTCTGCACCTACGAGAATCGCGAGTGCAACGGCACGCCGCTGAACGGCAAAGAGTACGGCATCATGTTCCACGGCACCGACGGCACGCTCTTTATCGACCGCGACGGCTTCGAGATCATCCCCGACCAGCGCCGCGACAAGGATAAGAAGATGGTCAACTTGATGGAGCCGATGAAAGAGGCCAACTCGAACGAACAGCACCTGACGCACGTCCGCAACTTCTTCGACTGCGTTAAGTCGCGCGAGATGCCTGCCTCCGACATCGAAATCGCGCACCGCTCGACGAGCACCTGTCATCTCGGCAACATCGCGCTTCGGACAAACTCGAAAGTGATGTGGGACGGCAAAAAGGAAGAGATCATCGGCAACGCGGCGGCGAGCAGACTCCTCAGCAAAGAGTACCGCAAGCCGTGGAAAATTTAAGAGAAGGCAATCAGTCAAGGCAAAAGGTAAAAGTAAAAAGGCAAAAGTGCAGGATTCAACTCTTCGCACTTTTGCCTTTTTACTTTTACCTTTTGCCTTCTCACGTAGTGAGAGCTTGTTTGCAATACTCCACACATCGCCTCATCTCGGCGATGGTGTCGGCGCCCTTGTACTCGTACTCGATGTTGGCGGGGATCGACCACTTGTTGTCGCGCAGCAGCGCGAGCACCGGCTTGATCGGCGTGTCGCCTTCGCCGAACGGCACGTTGTCGCCGTGGTCGCGCTTGCGGTCTTTGATGTGTAGCGTCACGATCTTGTCATGATGCTTGCGAAGAAAGTCGACGGGGTCGAAGTTGGCGGCGGTGAAGTGGCCGATGTCGAGGTTGATGACGACATTCCTGGTTCCCTCCATCGCGCGCATGAAGCTGTCGGGCGTGGCGAACTCGTTCGGGTTTTTGAGATTATCGTGGTTGTGCATCCCGACGCGCATCCGATGCTTGCGCGCGAATGTGTCGATGCGCTTCGCGGTGCTGACGTTTGATGAAGAGGTCATCACCTTGGCGCCGAGCGCGCGCGCTATCACGAAGCCGCGCTCAAGCTCTTCGTCGGTGAAATCGTCGCGCATGCTGTAGTTGAAAGCGTAGAGGTCGATGCCGGCGCGGTCGAACTTTTCGCGCACCGCCTTCATCTCGCCGACGGGCGCGTCCAGACGCCAGCGCCGCAACTCCTCGCGCGAAACTTTTTTCGGTTCAAGATGCCCCGCCCACAATTCGCAACTGCCGACGCCGACTTCGGCCATCGCCTTAATCATTTCGTCGAGCGGGCGGTCGCGGAAACTGTAGCTCTGCGCGCCGATCTGCACGCCATTGAAACGCGAGTCGACGCGCTTGCTCTTTTGCGCCCCCAGTGAAACAGCCGGGAACACAGTCGCCGCAGCGATGCTCCCCAAAGCAAGTTTGCTCCACTCTCTTCGTGTCAGCTTGGTCATCAGACTTTTCTCCGTGGGAAAGATTAACGATTCGCGGCCAAGGCCGCGTCGAGTCGAGCGTATGCGACGCTCGGTCGTGAACCGCGCCTCTTCAGATATGCGTGTGGAAAGCGACCCAAACATACCCCGCGCCCGCCGCTTTTGCAAACAGATTTCCAGTCGCCGAGGCAAGACGTTTCGATCAAAACCCATTTCCATTATTTTGGATGACCTTCCAAATAATTGGAAGCTTGTGGCTCTGCTGATGTATGTGTCATCGACGATTTGTTCAAAAAACAAGCAAACTCTTTGGGCCGTCGCAGGTACATAGTTTGCCTGAAAAAATTTCTCGCTCCATTAATTGCAACGAACCTCGACTTCAAACTGTCGAGGTTCGTTGCTGGAGCGTTGCTCAGGCAAGTTTCCTTCAGTCACACAAAAAACGTCGAGAGTCTCACGAAGGCCGCTTCGAGCGCCCAAGCTCCACCCCGCGCCGCAACCGGTTAATCCGTGAGTCAGCACGCAGGCGCAAGAGCAGTCACGGCCCCATCCGGCCTGAACGAATAGAATCGCTGAGCGATCAATTCCCCTCCGGCCTGACAGGGCGTTCAAGAGCCACACCACAACCTTCGTCGGAAGAACATACCCCGCTTTCGACTTGATGGCTTTTAATAGAACTGCATCACGGAGGTTCAAAACAATGAGACGTGAAATCTGGAAGTCCCACGCATGGCTCGCCCTCGTCCTGACATCCTTGCTAACCCCCACAGTGTTTGCACAGAACAGCGCCAGCCTGAGCGGTGAAGTGAAAGACACCGCGGGCCAAGTCATTCCCGGCGCGAAAGTCACCGTCGCCGAGCCGACCAGAAGTCAGAAGTTCGACACCACGACAAGCGAAGAAGGCACGTTCACCTTCCCCACGCTCCAGCCGGGCACCTACACACTGACAATCGAAGCACAAGGCTTCAAGCAGTTGATCAAGACCGGCATCGTCGTCAACATCGCTGACCGGCAGTCCGCCGGCGAACTCGCCCTCGAACCGGGCGACGTTTCGACGACGGTCGAAGTCGTCGCCGACGCCGCCGAGCTGTTGGTGAAAACCGAGAGCGGCGAGCAAAGTCAGGTCATCACTGGACAACAGGTCCGTGACCTTGCGCTCAACGGGCGCAACTACCTCGATTTGGTGAAGATTACGCCGGGTGTGGTGAGCACCGTCAATGGCACGGTCGCCGGCCCCGGTGGCTTCGGCTCCTTCAGCATCAACGGCACGCGCACCAATCAGCACAACCTGACGATTGACGGCTCGACCAACGTCGACACCGGATCGAACGGCACGCAGCACGTCGCCTTAAACCTCGACACCATCGCCGAGTTCAAGATTCTTACGTCGAACTATCAAGCAGAGTACGGCCGTTCGTCCGGCGGCGACATCAAAATCGTGACGCGCGGCGGCACCAACGAACTGCACGGCACCGGCTACCTCTTCCACCGCCACGAAGGCTTCAATGCGAATTCGTTCCGCAACAATTCGAACGGCCTTCAACCGAACGGCGTGCAAGTGAGCGAGCGCCCCCTCTACCGCTACAATTATTACGGGTACAACGTCGGCGGCCCCGTCGTCGTGCCGCGCTTTGGCGAGGGCGGCCCGACCTACTCGAAACTCCAGAACCGCCTCTTCTTCTTCTTCGCGCAGGAATTCCAGAAGCAGTTGGTGCCGGGCGGCGAGCGCGCCAACCGCGTCCCGACGGCGGCGGAATTGACCGGCGACTTCAGTAACACGAGGGAAGGTAACCCGGACGGCGCTCTCGTGACCATCCGGGACCCACTCACGGGCCTGCCGTTTCCGGGCA
>JACDEG010000514.1 GCA_013816505.1 Pyrinomonadaceae bacterium
AATCGCCGCGTGGGAGAAGCAGCGTAACGAACAACAGGCGACGATTGACTGGCGCTTTTCCATCACGGATGCGCGTGAAAAACTGAAACGACTTTATCCATCGCGTTCATCGTGATGATCTACTAGGCGGAATTTGAACACTACGTCCATCCCAGACTCTGTATCTGCGACCACTGGAATACTGTCCGAGCTTCGCCTGACACGCACGTTATTGGTTTGAGATCAGGTTTTTGCAGATGCCGCTTGGTTTGAAGTCCAGCGCACCGCGGGAAACCGCTCGCTTGGCGGGTAAAAAAAATATTTCGAAAAACAGGAAACATTTTCCGATAATTGCCGATAACTTAAAAGTAAATAATGCACACGTGTGTAGTGATCATCTTTTCAGGTCGATTTAAGCCGTCTTCGAGGTGTCGCGGTCGCATCTGCGACCGAGTACCGAAGAAGCCTTTTCAAGGAGAAAGCCATGCGAACCTCAGACGTATCGAACGATAACAAAACAGGAATTGCCGACATTCACAAATACGTCCCGCCACCGGCACCAAAAGTAGACACTGCGAACGTCGCCGACAATTCCGCGAAGGTAGGGGCGGCGACCAAGGTAGGTGACCTGAAACTGGTCGGGTCGTTTCGTAAGTTTCAATTGTTCTCTTTCGAGATCGGCGCTGCCAACGCAGCGGGTCCGTCTAATCAAATTACTCCCAACCCCCAGAGCGCCACGGACGGCAAGAATGACGCGCAACGGATTAAAGACGCGCTGGCGCTGGGTGATCGCAACGTCTTCCAAAAGATTTTCAGCGGCAAGGACGCTTCCGAAGAACTGGGCAAAGCCCTGACGGACGTCCGCGGGCGGGTCCATGACCCTGAATATGCTGCCGCTTTATTGAACGAGCTCGGCCCGGAACAGGCTGCGAAGCTCGAAAAGATGCTCCACGACGACAACGATTTCAGCGGCGTCATGAAAGAGGCCATCTCGTCGGCGTCGAGGACTGGCAAGCTGTCACCTGAATTCCAAAGAGATTTAGTGAATCACATGGACTTGGGGGCGCTGGTACGGCTGACCGATAGCCTCAGTACCCTCCTGATGGGGAAAGATTTTCTCGTCGCCGCCGGTAAGAAGGCCGTGCAGGAGGGTGTCGGTTGGGAGAAGTCATACATTACCCCGCCCGGCGGCTACTCGACCACGGTTTTGACGGAGGCGAAACCTGAAGCCGACCGGCTTTTGCAGAACATTGCCGCCGCCGACCCGCGCGCCGCAAACGAACTTCTGCAGGACCCGAAGTTTGTGGCAGACGCACTGAAGTTTACGAATGTCCTGGCCGGCGGTCGCAAAGAAGATAAAGGCGTCGCCGAATTGATTAAGAAAGGAACTTCCTCGCCACCTAATAGCGCGGCGGATGTCGAAGCGGCGTTGCGCTCCATCGGTGATGTGCTCAAAGACCCTGGCAAGCTGAAGGACGAAACAGGCATTATCCATATCTTCGGTAAAACTGAACTCGGCGAGGATAAGGCCGTCTCGAACAATGTCGCCCAGTCACTAGCCGAAGCATTCCAGTACAACTCAAGCCTGTTCGCGCAGGGCGCGACGCGCGAGACCTCCGGTGCAGCGACGTTTGACCGCGACGACGTGCGCAACATCATGTCGGCTATCGTCCAACATCCTGAACAGCGCACCCGGATGTCGCTGACAGTCCAGGCGGAAGCGGCCAAGCTGTTCGCGGAGGGCAGTCAGTACGGCGCGCCTGCCGGACAACGCGAAGCGAGCAGCGTTCGTGCGGGCAACTTGATCGGCACATACGCTGACGCTTACTCGCGCGTGGTGCTCGGCGAGGCGGCGAACAAGGACAAGCGCGACGCGATTGTCGCCAGCCTGACCGCCGGCGCGATTCAAGCCCTGCCGAGCTTTATCCCGAATCCGGTCGGGGCCGGCGCCGGCGCCGTCGTCGGGAACACGGTCGGAGTTTTCGTTCAGAACGCGCTCCAGGGTAACGCGGTTGACAACGCGAAGCAGGCGCTCGACCAAGGCAATCAAAGATCGCAGGGAGCCATTGAAGCGGGCGTGCTGTCCGCTTACTACCTGAACGCGCAACGAGCGTATGACTCGAACCCGAACGCCAAGCGGTTTGTGGACGCGGTCAAAAGTTATAATGATTCGCTTGCCCCCAACGAGAGGATTCTGAATGCCGACGGATCGCTGAAGGACATCTCGAAACTTGACCCGAACAAGTCGCCTGACGCGCAGATCATCGAGAACATCAACGAACTGGTCACGCCGTCCGAGCGTGGGACGCCGCGCGTCGTCATCGAACAGATCGACCCGATGATTGCCCGCGTCTTTCTCGCGGCAGACGTGGCGCGGCGGTAAGCAGTTTTCTTATTCAAACGCCCAAGAGCGAAGAGGGTTGCGAGACAAACGCAGCCCTCTTCGCTCTGGCGCCTCAGCTATCCAACTGTCCCCGACGGGCACATGATACGTAACCTATTGCCCTTCCTGTCTCCATTTCAACAAGCGTACAATAACCGCATGGTCGTCAACAGTCGTGCAATCTTCACACGGATTTTCTTTTCCTTGCTTCTTTTGGGCGGCTCGTCAGGCTGTCTTTCAGGAGGTCAGAGTTTCAAAGGTATGAACATTGAAGGGGTCGGGACGTTGGCCGAGGTGGAACCTGCGAAGCTTAACGACAGGGAGTTGGGGCTAATCGTCAGGGCGGTGAAAAAAGGCCAGAGTTTAACTGCGGAGGACGTGGCGCGTCTGGCCGAGGTTTACGTCGCCAATGTTGGAAAATTTGCAGCAGCTTTTAACCGAAAGGACGTGGAACCGCCGGATTTCCGCGCAGAGGAAGCAGCGGCATTTCTGCGCGCCGCGTTCTCGCACCCTCCGTCGAGGAATCGGGTCTGGGCCGCGTCGCAAATAGAGATCGGCAGGCTTCTTGCCGAGAATATCGACGGGCAGCCTTTCCCGCTCGTCCCCGGAGTTCTGGCCGCGCCGGTCGCTGATTTCGCTAACGCCGTCGCCCAAGCCCTTATTAACTCGCTTCCCGAAGGAGCAAACAATCGGCCTTCCGAGGCGGACATTGTGAGCACGCTTTATTACGGCGCGATCACGGTCATGAGGTCGGCGTTATTAAAGAACGACATCCCGGAAGTCGACGCGCTGATTAAAAAGCGGGTCGTCGCCGCTGACGCGACATGGCATCAAGCTCCGCTCAATGCCGATTCGGTTTCAAAATGGGGGACGGCTCATCTCGCATTCTTCGCATCCGTTGCCAACGCCGCCGAGCGCGCGACAGACGGCGACGCCAAAGCGAAAGAGTTTATCGACGCGCTTAAAGTGTACGACTCTCTGGCCGGTCCCGAAGAGAAGATACTCTCCGCTTCGGACGGGTTGTTGATTGACCCCGACGAGTTGAACGGCGACGGGCTGGAGACGACTTCCGACGCCTCACAAGGGATGGAGTCCACGTCCGTGCGCGACCGCGGCGATGAAGTGTTGCAACAGCAACGTCAGGCCGCTTCAATAATTTCCTCTACCGTCTCACCACTTATTTCGGGCTTCAAGGCGCAGGCCGGAGGTTGATGATTAATCGTCAGATGACACACACTCAGACAACGCATTATCTGACCGGCGTCAGACTGCCAGCCGATTTATAAAAGGACACATCACTCCGGTACTCGTCGCGCGTGACGGCGTAGTAGGCCAGGTCGTGCGCCCAGTCGCAGTAGGGGGCCGCCTTGCGATACCTCATGCCGAGCTTTTCCAGGACTCGGAGAGAAGCGGTGTTGTCTGGGGCAATGACTCCGTAAATCTGTTCAAGCTGTAACTCTTCGAATCCGTACCGGAGACTGGCGCGCGCGCCCTCCGTCGCGTACCCTCGGCCCCAACACTCCCGCGCCAGACAGTAACCGAGGTCAACGTCGGGCGCGTCATCGATATGGCGCAGCCCGCAGTAACCGAGCATCTTTCCGGTCTCTTTGTGTTCGACTGCCCACCAGCCGAAGCCGTGCTCGATCCAGTCTTTCATAATCACCCATACGATGTAATCACACGTCTGCTTGAGCGTCCTCGGTTTTCCGCCGATGTGCTTCATCACTTCGGGGTCGCTGAAGATTTCGGCGAGCGGCGCTAAATCACGCGGCTCGAATTTTCGTAGCAGCAAACGGGAAGTTTCGAGCATCATCAATCACAACTTCTGTCCGGGTGCTCGTCAACCGGCGGGCGTGTTCGACGGCAGCACACCGCCCGAATTGAGATGTTGCATGAGGGCGTAGCGATCATGCAGCATCTCCAACGAGTTTTTAGCTGGCGGCGTTGGCTGCAACCACGCTTTTCACTGAATTGTTATTGTGAGTGTATAGGTCGCGTTACCCCTCGTACCGCTCACTTCAATGCGATAATCATCTGTTTCGGGAAGCCGACCGTTCCACGTCGGCGACCCACTAGCTCCGTCAAGTGGCATCGTTGCATCACCCTTGTAGACCTGAAGCCGGGACACATTTCATAAACATGCCTCCAGATTGAGTTTAAGACTACAATCAAGCAACTCCCAGAGGCTTGTTTGCTGTTTGAGCAGTTCCGTGACGGCTCTCACCAGGCTCAACTCC
>JACDEG010000515.1 GCA_013816505.1 Pyrinomonadaceae bacterium
CGGGAACAAAGAGCAGTGCTCATCGTGACATCCTCCCTCTACGAATGAACGTAGGTTAAAGGAGTCGGTTCGCATTGTCTACATAAGTGGTCTTATGGACGACAATGCTCTGTGTAATTCACTGAGATTCTTTCACCTCCTTGCTGGAAACAGCCCGGCTCTCCGGGCCTCTCGCGCCCGAGGTGATCATACTTAACCCCCACCCGCTCTTCATCCAGGAATTGTTGTTGGGTGCGTGGGCACGCTTCCATATTCATGATGAGTTATAACTTCAATCGGCGAAGAGTACTGTGGGTCGTTCTCTTCGTGATGATTACTGCGTTCTGCTTATTTCCGCTCCTGCTGTTGGCTCAGCAGGTGCCGGCCGTTACTCAATCCGCTCCGCGCGCCACTGCCGCGCCGCCCGCAGATGAAGTACGCGCGCTGTGGGTAGTACGAACGACGCTCACGTCACCGGAGAAAATTCGCCGGATGGTTGAGAGCGCGCATGCCAACCGCTTTAATACCTTGATCGTGCAGGTACGCGGGCGCGGCGATGCTTATTACGACGCCCAGTGGGAGCCACGCGCCGCAACATTAAAGGGATCAGCCGCAATCCTTCGACCCGCTCGCCACGACACTGGCGGAAGCGAAGCGCCGCGACCTCAAGGTGCATGCGTGGATTAACACGAATCTGCTCGCTAATCTCGACGAGCTTCCCGCCGATCCCCAGCACATTTATCACGCTCATCCGGAATGGATCGCCGTCCCGCGCGCCGTCGCCGCTGAACTCTACGGAATGTCGCCCACTGACGTGCGGTATCGCGCGCGAATTGTCGAATGGTCCAAAGCGAATCGCGCGGAACTCGAAGGCATCTACACAAGCCCGGCGCATCCGGCGGTGCGCGAACATATCTATTCAATCTGGATGGATGTCCTGGCGAAGTACGAACTGGACGGACTGCATTTCGATTACGTCCGTTTTGCGAGTCCTGATTTCGATTACAGCCGAACCTCACTCGACCGATTCCGCGCGTGGCTGGAGACGCGCTTAACAATTTCCGAGCGGCGGCTCGTGGCGCTCGCGCTCAAAGCCGACCCGCTTGCCGCCGCCGATGCGTATCAGGAACAGTTTGCGGATTTTCAGCGTGAACAAGTTACAGCGCTCGTCGAACGCATCTATCATGGGGTAAAGAAGAGACGACCCGCGGCCATCGTCTCAGCCTCCGTCTTTGCGAATGATGAGAATGCTTACGCACGAAGATTTCAGGATTGGCGCCGGTGGCTTCAGATGGGCATCCTCGATGTAGCCTGCCCGATGGCTTACAGCACCGACACCGCCGTTTTTCGCCAACAGATCGAAGTGGCGCAAACGACCGCTCAGGCGGCGGGCAAAAAGGTCTGGGCAGGAATTGGCGCATACCGCATTCCCGCAGAATCAGCCGTCGAGAAGATCAACACGGCACGTGCCATCGGCACGGCTGGGATCATTCTTTTCTCGTATGATTTTACGGCGACGCCGGGCCCGCTCAACCCGACGGGTGATTACCTTCAACGCATCCGACGCGCCGCTTTCGAGGCAACTCCTACTGTATCTCCGCACTAACCCAATCGTTTTCCCTTTGACGCATTGCAACTTGCTGCGCCGAGTCTGGTATGAAAACTAATACCACTTCTCATGAATCTTTACGGCTGTGCGGTGCGCGCATCATCTTGCCGGGCGCGACAAAACGAAGACACGGGCGTGTTGATCGAAGATGGATACATCGCGCGACCGGGTGCGGAAAGCGAACCGATTCGCCCAGTGGAAATTCTTGATCTGAATGATCTGACGATCTGATGAGTTGACTGAATTGATGCTCTTGAACGTCGATGCCCGCGAGTGCTTCCGGAACCTCGCGGGCATCTGCGCGTCCGCCGTCAAATTGTGATTAAGCACCTTTGTCTGTTCATAGCAGCTACATGCAAAGCACACCAGGATACCCGTTACGTGATGAAGTCAGGCAGTACCGCCTGCTTAAGCTGGGCGGGTATCTGCCGGAACGCCCACCCAAACTTGAGCAGGGGAACAAACAGCCGTCGCTTGAATGAAAGTGAACCGTCGTCGGAGTTCAATAATTCCGACGACGGTTTCGTTGATACATTCGGCGGGCATTTTGCGCGTTGGATAGTGAGGCGCAATTTGCCGAAGACGGCAGAGAATCAAATTTCGATAAGGAGAAAAATTTATGTTTAAGAAAAACTTACCGGCTCTAGTGGCATTGTTCGGGGCAATCTTTATTATCAATTTGACGGCGATTGCGCAGGAAACCGAATCGGCGCCAAATTCGGCGATCACGGAAGCGAGCTTGCCCGCAGGCGCGTTGCGTATTTTGCCTGCGAGTGTTCCGTCGGAAATCGATCAGGGACTCAAAAAAATTGTCGCCGCCGGCGACGGGAAAATTGTGCAGGGCGATTCGGAAGTCCTGGCTTAGACGGGCGCGAATTACAAAAAAGGGAGCGCGGCGAATCTGATGCAGCAGGTTCAAAGTAATCTGCTGGCGAAAGGCTGGACATATGAGGTCGGTGAAAGAAACGATGACATAACCGTTTTCAGCGTGCTGCGAGATACTCCGAAACGACAAGGCATACTCGGATTCTTTGCGGCGACGGACGATGCGATGATTCTGGCTTGGACGGAGATTCTGCCGGCGGGTGCGAAACGCGCGATTGAAAACAATTTCGAAACTGAAAAGATAGCGCAGTCGCCAACTCACAGACGGGGCGGGTCAGGCGAAATCGTCGGCACCTGGACCAACGGCGGAATGTCTCTACTGCTAGAGCGCAATACCGTCACGGGCGCGACCACCCCCTTAAATGGTTCGACATTCAAATACGTTTTTACCGCCGACGGGAATTTCGAGGCGATTGGGCTGATACAGTCAACCGTCTATGGCTGCACGACTTCGCTTTTTAATGACAAACGTGGGAAATACGAAATCAACGGTTCACAAATCACGCTCGTTCCGAGCAAAAATTTCTGGCGCAATACTTACAGTTGTTCGCCGCAGAGCAACAAGGAACGCGATTACGTTTTGGAGCGCGAAACCATAGAGTGGCGCACGAAAACCAATGAGTACGGTAAATCCTACATTTGTCTGGCAAACGCGAAAGGCGAAAGCTGCTATCGCCGCGCGCAATAATAAACTTCAACAATTTTGCCGCGTCACAAATCGGCGGCTGACAGCCAACGACAAACTCAAAGACTGCGCCGTCAAAGTTAAATAAAAAAATCCTGTGAATCAAAGCAGAGGCATCCGCCACAACTGATAGGCCGCAAGACCGATAACGATACTGATGATATGATCCGGCAAAGAATTCAGCGATGAAATAAACCACTCGGAAAGATTCGCACACTGGATTTCATATGACCGATCACATCTCGAAAAACCAAAGTCTGCTGTTGCTGCGCGGCGCGCGCGTCGTACTGCCGCAGGGAATCGAACAGGACGTGGCGCTGCTTGTCGAAGGCAATCGCATCGCGCGAGTTTTGCGCGGCGCGGATGCTTCACCGACGCACGCCGGCGCGACGCTTGACCTTGTCGGCCTGACGATTTTCCCCGGCTTCATTGACGTTCACAATCACGGCGCGGCGGGCATCGATACGATGGAGGCATCAGCCGACGATCTACACCACGTCTCGACATTCCTCGCGAGTTGCGGCGTCACCGCGTGGTTGCCGACGCTGGTGCCGGGGGCTGATGAGGATTATTCACGCGCGGCGCAAGCGGTCACAGGGTTGATGAATGAACAGGACGAGCGACCGGCAGCGGCGCGCGCCCTCGGAATCCACTACGAAGGACCGTTCGTCAACGTCGCGCAGTGCGGCGCGCTTCGCACCCCTTACTTCCGCACCTACTCGAATTCTTCCGACCTCGACACGCTAACGAAAATCGCACACGAAGGCGCGGCGCACATGATTACACTCGCGCCGGAGATTGATGGCGGAATCGAATTAGTGCGCGAACTCGCGGCGCGCGGCTGGGTCGTCTCCATCGGTCACACGCGCGCGGATGTCGAAACGCTCGACCGGGCGGCGGCGGCGGGCGCGCGCCACATGACGCACTTTATGAACGCGATGCTGCCACTCAACCACCGCGCGCCCGGCCCCGTCGGGTGGGGACTTGTGCGCGATGATGTGACATGCGATGTGATCGCCGACGGTGTGCACTCCGACCCGCTGATTCTGAAATTGATTCTACGTTGCAAGACGGCGGAGCGCATCGCGCTTATCAGCGATTCGATTGCGCCGACCGGCCTCGGCGATGGCGAGTATCACATCTGGGACGAGAAGATCGCGGTCGTTAATGGGCGGACGCAAAACGAGCGCGGTTCTATTGCCGGCTCCGTCGTGACGATGCTTGACTGCGTGCGGATGATGCTGTCGCTCGGCGCGTCCGCGCATGATGTCGCACGGATGGCGGCGTCGACGCCGGCGCGTTTGCTCGGTGTGGATGATTCCTGCGGCTCAATCGAAGAAGGGAAGCGCGCTGATTTGGTCGCGTTGGACGATGAGGGGCGTGTGCGGCTGACGATGGTGGGCGGGCGGATGGCGTTTAGAGTGGAATAGGAT
>JACDEG010000082.1 GCA_013816505.1 Pyrinomonadaceae bacterium
GCCCGCGCGCAACGCCGCCGTCGCCGCTAAGATCACCGCACCGGGCATCTCCGGCGCACCGCCGACAATCAGCACGCGGCCACGCTCTTCCTTGTCCCCGTCCGCGTCGGGCTGCGGCAACGGCAATTTTTTTAAGACGGTGGGCGTGATGACCTGTGGGGGGCGTTTGGTTTCGGACTTTGTGGTCAGAGAGGATTTTTTCAACGTTTCAACCTGCTGATTAAGCGACGCCATTTGTGACCGACTACTTTGGAGCGACCGGGGCATCCTTCCTGGTGGTGACGGGCGCGCCGGCATCTTCCAGCGGCGCGACGAAATTAAAACAACTCAGCGCGAGCTTGCCGTGACGACCGAGGTCGGGGTCGAATCGATAGGACGTGACCGAGCAATTAGCGACGTCTTTGTCGCGGTCGACGGCGAGGATTTGCTCCTCGGTCATCCGCTCCAGTAAATAACGGAAGCAGAGCACGACGACCGAGTGCGCGACGATCAGCACGCGCTCGCGACGGTGCTCGCGCGTGATCGTGTCGACGAGGTTGCGCAGCCGCAGGATGACATCGCACCAACTCTCGCCGCCCGGCGCGCGGTGATAAAACTTACCGAGCACCGAACGGATTTCCGCTTGCTCCGGGTACTTCATCATGATGCCGTGCTTCGTCAGCCGGTCGAGCACGCCGAACTCCTTTTCGCGCAGCCGCTCATCAACCGTCAGCGAAACTTCGGCCAGGTCGACGCCTGCCTCACTCAACACTAACTCGGTCGTCGTGCGGGCGCGGACGTACGGCGAGGTGAGCACAACCGAGGGCTTTTCGTCATCCGGCATTTGTGCGAACCAGCGGCCGAGTGCGACCGCCTGCCGCTCGCCGAGCGGTGACAATGGCACGTCGACATCGCGCACCGCGAGATCGATCACCGGATGACCCGCCGCTTCCGCCGCGTCGCGCGCGACATTGCCCGCGCTCTGGCCGTGGCGCACGACCCAGATCACGTCCGGCCACTTCTGTTCTTCGCCCACACATTCACCTCCCCCAAACTACCGCCTCGCGTCACAACAGTTCGTTGTTCCGCGCCGCCGCATTGTCACCGAGCATGGTCAGCAGCGAAGGCGCCAGACTCGATTCGCTGTCTTTGCCCTTTGCACGCTGCTTGCCGATGCCGCCGGGCGCAGGCAGCAGCAGACGATTGACGAGCGCCAGCACGTCGGAAGTCAATTCCGGAAACAGCGCATTCAACTTTGCGGCGACTTCGGCCTGCGCCGTCAGAATCACCTCCGCATCGCCGCGCCGGCAGGCCGCGATGATCTGCCGCGCGGCGCGTTCGGCGCTCATCGAAGTTCCGGGCGACCCGTCGCTGATGCTGAACCACGCATACTCGGCACGGTGCCGGCCCTTGAAGATGGCGTTGCGCGGACTACCGGTGCGCATCAGGCCGGGGCAGACGGTCGTCACCACGATGCCGTCCTTCGCCAGTTCGGCGCGCAACGCGGACGACAACCCAACCAGTGCGTGCTTGCTGGCGCTGTATGGCGCGAGGTGCGGGATGCCGATCTTGCCACCGATGGAGGAGATGTTGACGATGCGCCCGGCCCGCCGCGCACGCATCTCCGGTAGCACCGCCAGCATCGTGTAGAGCGGCCCCCAGAAATGAGTCTTCATCGCGTCGTCGTAGTCTTCGAGGGTCATTTCTTCCATCGGGCCAACATGGATCGTGCCGGCGTTGTTAATCAGCACATCGATCTTCCCGAAGCGTTGGCGCACTGTGTCGACCATCTCGTTGACCTGCGCGCGGTCGGTCACGTCGCACGGCACGGCGGACACACGCGCTCCGACGCGCTCCAGTTCCTGACGCGCTCGCTCAAGCTCGTGTGAGTCGCGCGCGCAGATGGCAAGCTTCGCTCCCGCGCGTGCCAATTCGCGCGCCAACACGAGGCCCAGTCCGCGCGAGCCGCCGGTAATCAGCACCGACCGGCCCAGGAAATCGTACTCGCGGATTCGCTTGACTATCGCGCGTAAAGCCAACGCCGCGCCGACCCCGCCGGCGACCATCAATAGCGATCCTTTATTCCGTTCGTTCATTGATTGTTCTCTCTTCAAACTGTTTGCCATTAACTCAGAAGTGATAGGTAAATCGTGACAGGTGACAGGAAAGTTTGAATTCTGTGCTGCACAGGACGAGTCCTGTCAGCCAGAATCTTGACCCAAAAAACTTCGGCTCCGCTCGGAAAAACTCACGTGCCTTGACTCTTACTTGTCACCTGTCACCCGTCACTTTTGAGCATTAAGTCTCTGAAAAAGAAATTGAGCGGGCGCGCGCCACCGGGAATCGACGAACGCGCCTCGTCAGGTAAACTCGGCGACCACCGGCGTGTGATCGGAGGGGCGCTCCCACCCGCGTGGTTCTCGGTCGACCCACGCGCCGCGCGAATGTTTCGCGAGCGCGGTCGAGACCCAGATGTGGTCGATGCGCAGACCGTCGTTGCGGCGGAATGCGCCGGCGCGATAGTCCCACCACGAATAATGCCCCGGCCCTTTCTGGTGAACGCGGAAGGCGTCGACGAATCCCCAGTCCTTAACGTCGGCCAGCGCCGCGCGCTCCGGCTCGCTACACAAAATCTTGCCGCGCCACGCCGCCGGGTCGTACACATCACGATCCTCCGGCGCGACATTGAAGTCGCCGCACAGCAGCACCGGAGCGTCACGCTCGGCATTCGCATCGAGGAAGTTGCGCAGACGCCGCATCCACTCCAGCTTAAAGTCGTATTTATCCGAGCCGACAAACGCGCCGTTCGGGATGTAGACGTTGACGACGCGGACACCCCCAACTGTCGCCGCGAGCAGGCGGGCGTGCGCGCCCTCTTCGTCGTCGTGAAAGCCGCGCCGCACGTCCGCGCATGCCACACGGGAAAGAATGGCGACGCCGTTGTACGTCGGCTGGCCGAAGACCTCCGCCGTATAGCCGATCTCGGCGAATGCTTCGCGTGGGAACTTATTTTCGATGCACTTGATCTCTTGCAGGCACAGCACGTCGGGCTGCGCCGTCGCGAGCCACTGTGTGACGAGCGGCAACCGCGCGATTACTGAGTTAACATTCCACGTGGCGATCTTCACGGCGTTTGCATCTCTACCCCGAAACTTAACTTTTTAACAAATCGCTGAAGGCTGACGCGGCTTACGGCCACGTCAGTCGATTCTGACGAGCGTCGGGCGCGTGCCCTCGCCCTTGACCTCCGGCGGTCGCTTCTCCCACTCTCGACTACATTCGCGACAGCGGTAGCGCCTCACGTCCGCCGGGAGTTGGTGATTCAGTTCATCGAGAAACATCGCGGTATACGCGGGCACGCTCGCGCCGGCCAGTTTCTCAAACGATGCGCACGAACACTTCGGTTGGGTCATCAGTGCTCACCTATGATCTTCAGAAAAATTGTCAACCGTATTGCGGCACACAGTGGCGACAGTCCGCACCCTCCGAGCAGGCCGTGCCGCCGGATCGTTTTGCTGTGTCACTCTTTCCCTTATACTAAATGTCTAATCGCTATGGTTCAATAACACAACTTCTTCGAGCCACTGGCAACTTACACTAATGTTGCGGGATAGAGTATATTTGGCCTTCTTTCACAGAGAGGCCGGAGTATCTCCGGCCATACTTTTACGACAAACTTTGACTTAACGCTGATTGGAGGACTGTTTGTCAGCCGCCTCATTCTACGACCTTGAGGGCACACTGGTGAGCACCAATCTGGTGCATACGCTTGGCTTCTATGCCAAGAATCAACCGAGCCTGTGGCGCAGTTTCAAAAAGAGCACGACGACGCTGTTAAGCCTCCCCGTGTTCGCGATCACCGACCAGTACAGCCGCAAGGTTTTCAACGACTTGTTCTTCAAGCGATACAGAGGCGAGACCGAAGACCGCCTGCGCTTTTTCGCCGATGAGTTGTTCGAGTCCGTGCTCAAGCCCGCCGTCTTCCCCGGCTCCTACGACTTGATCGACAAGTCGCGCCGACTCGGACTGCGGCAGGTGGTCGTCACCGGCGCGCTCGACTTTTCGGTAGCGCCGCTGATGCGCCACTTCGGCATCGAAGAGTACGTCGCGAATCGCCTTGAGTTCGTCAACGGCGTCGCGACCGGCAGACTGTTGCCACCAGTTCTCGCCGCCGCGACCAAAGCATCTTGGATCAGGAACTACGCTGAGCGCGAACGGATCAACCTCAGCGACTCCTACGCCTACAGCGACAGCATGAGCGATTTGCCGATGCTCTCCATCGTCGGGCACCCGGCGGCCGTCAACCCCGACATGCGCCTCCGCCAGACGGCGCTCCATCACGACTGGCCTATTCTGAACCTAAAGTGACAAGTGACAGGTGACAGGTGACGGGATAAAATCCTGTCTTAACTTGTCACCTGTCACCTGTCACCTGTCACCTGACTTATGAGCCTCCAACTTCGACGTAAGGTACACGAATCGGTCATCTACATTGACCGCGACAGCGCGCCGCGCATCATCCCGTCGGGCGAGGATTTCATTCTCGAAGACTTGCCCATCGGGACGCGCGTGATCTACCCGAAGCCGCCGATCAATGGACTGCCGAACCGCGCGGCGGCGATTCGTTACGCGCTTAATCACCCGCACGACTGCGACCCGCTGTTCGCGCAACTTGAGCCTGGAATGAAGATCACGATTGCGATTGACGACATCAGTCTGCCGCTGCCGCCGATGCGGACGCCCGACATTCGTCAGACCGTTTTGGAAATTGTGCTCGACATGCTGGCCGGCCACGGCGTCGATGACGTGCATATCATCGTCGCCAATTCCCTGCACCGGAAAATGACCGAATGGGAGATGAAGCGGATGGTCGGCCCCGCTATCTTCAAAGAGTTCCACCCCGACCGTTACTACAACCACGACGCCGAGTGGAGCGACGGGATGATTGCGCTCGGCGAGACGAAGCACAAGGAACCGCTCCGCATCAACCGCCGCTGCGCCGAAAGCGACCTCGTGATCTACGTCAACATCAACCTCGTGCCGATGGACGGCGGGCACAAGTCGGTCGCCGTCGGACTGTGCGACTACGAATCTCTGCGCGCCCACCACGAGCCGCAGACGATTCGCGATTCGGACAGCTACATGGACCCGAAGCGGTCGGCGCTGAATCACAAGGTCGAGCGGCTCGGCAAACTGGTCGATCAGCATATGAACGTCTTCCACATCGAGACGGCGCTGAACAACCGGATGTACACCGGCGAGATGGATTTTCTGATAAAGAATGAGGACGATTTCTCGGCGATGGATCGGATGAAGTTCGAGGCGATGCGCTTCACGATGGGCAAGATGCCACGCGCCGCGCGCCGTAAGCTGCTGCACTCGTTCCCGGCGCAGTACGAGATGATCGCCTGCCATGCCGGCAAGACCGAGCCAGCGCACGCCAAAATCCTTGAGAAGAATTTCGACCAGTACGCGATACCGATCAACGGCCAGTGCGACATCCTGATTACCGGCATCCCGGACATCTCGCCGTACAACGTTTACTCGATCCTGAACCCGCTGCTGGTGCAGGTGATGGCGCTCGGCTATCACTATAATTTCTATCGCAACAAGCCGCTCCTGAAGAAGGGCGGCGTGATGATCGTGCATCACCCGTGCTTCGACGAGTTCGATCATAATTTCCATCCGAGCTACATCGAGTTCTTCAATCGCTTGCTGCCGGAGACGCGCGATGCCAACGTATTACGCGACAAATACGAGCGCGAGTTCGCGAACAACCCGAGCTATATCGAGATGTACCGGCGCGGCAACGCTTATCACGGCGCGCACCCGTTCTTCATGTGGTACTGGGGCGAGAACGGCCGCCAGCACGTCGGCAAAGTGATCGCCGCCGGAGCCGAAAACGCGCACGTCCCGGCGATGCTCGGCTGGGAGCGCGCCGACAACCTGACCGAAGCCATCGCGATGGCGCGCAGCTACATGGGCCGCTCCGCTGAAATCACGATGCTGCACCAGCCGCTGATCGCGGTCTGTGATATGGAGTAAGAGGCACCGGCAAACAACAACAGGCGAAGCGAGGTGGTGTGATGAGCACAACGACACATTTAATGACGGCAGATGAGCTTTTGGTGATGCCGCACTATGAAAACGGCAACGATTTCCGCTGCGAGCTTATTCGGGGAGAGTTGAAAAAGATGCCACCAACAGGAGGCGTGCATGGCATCCTCTGCGCGAAACTGGCAAGTGTGCTGACGAGTTTCGCTGAGGCCAACAATCTTGGCGCTGTCTTCGGTGCCGAGACCGGTTTTTTAGTAGAAAGAAGTCCCGACACTGTTCTCGGCGTTGACGTCGCTTTCGTGAAGAGCAAGCGATTGCGGGAGATAGAGGACCTCGTTAAATTCGTTCCGTTCGCCCCTGATTTGGCAGTTGAGGTATTAAGTCCCGGCAATACGGTTGACGAGATAGATGAGAAAATCGCGCTCTATTTCGCCGCCGGTGCGCGAACGGTCTGGATCGTCAACCCCAAGCGGCGCACCGTCGCGGTTTACCGCTCGCCCGTCGAACTACAAATTCTCGGCGAAGACGAAACGCTTGACGGCGGGGACGTGCTGCCGAACTTTCGACTTGAGCTTTCCAAACTGTTCATCATCGGCAACCGTTAGTTCATTCGCACCGATTAAGCAATATGAAATTATCCCCGACCGACATTTATAACGGCAGAAATATATTCGTGATCGGCGCGACCGGCTTTGTCGGCAAGGTGATGCTGAGCATGCTGCTGCACCGCTTTCCCGGCGTCGGGCGCGTGTACGTCACGGTGCGCGCGCGCTCGCAAGCCGAATCTGAGACGCGCTTCTGGAACAACGTCATCACCGCGCCGCCGTTCGACCCACTCCGCGAATGCTACAGCGACGCCTTCGAAGGCTTCATTAAAGACAAGGTGCGGATCGTCGGCGGCGACATCGCCGAAGACAACCTCGGCTTCACTGAAGAGGAAGCGCAACTGGTCGCCGACGACATCGACGTCATCATTAACAGCGCCGGCAACGTGACCTTCAACCCGACGCTGGAGAGCGCGCTGCGGACCAACGTCGTCGGCACGCAGAACGTAATTGCGTTCGCCAAGCGGATGAAGCGTCCCGCGCTCGTCCATGTCTCGACCTGCTTCGTCGCGGGCCGACGCTCCGGCCCCGTCTGGGAGAGCGATCCCGTGATCGGCTACTTCCCGCGCCGCGAAGAACTGCCGGGCGTCGAGTTTTCCGCCGCGCAGGAGATCAGGGACTGCGCGAAACTAGCCGAGCGCGTGCGCGACGAAGCGCGCGACGCGATGCAGGTCGCGCGCTTTCGCGAGCAGGCGCGCCGCCGCCTGATCGAAGAGGGGCGCGACCCTGACGACCTCGACGCAATGGGCCTGGCCGTTGCGCGCGAGCGCAAGGTCTGGACGCGCGAGCGCCTGACCGAACTCGGCATCGAGCGCGCGTCGTTCTGGGGTTGGCCGAACGTTTACACCTTTACCAAGAGCCTCGGCGAACAACTCGTCGCCGCCGAAACCGGGATGGTTCGTTCCATCGTCCGACCGAGCATCGTCGAGTCGGCGCTCCACTATCCGTTCCCCGGCTGGAACGAGGGGTTCACGACGACCGCACCTCTGATCTTCATCTCGCTCAAAGGGCAGACGCAGATTCCCGTCAACGAAAAGCTGATTCTCGACATCACGCCGGTTGACGCGGTGGCAGCGGTGATGCTCGCGGTCGCGGCGGAGGCGTGCGTCAGAGAACCGCGCCTCGTCTATCAGGCGGCGACCGGCGACACCAACCCGCATGAAATGCGCCGCATCGTTGCGCTGGTCGGCCTCTACAAGCGGCATCATTTCCTCAACAAGGAGACCGGTTTCAAACTTGCCAACGAGATTTTCGGACGCACGGAGACGCACACCGTCACCCCAGCACGTTACGAGGCGACCTCGGCGCCGATGTTCAACGCCGCCGCGAAGAAGGCGTCCGCGCTACTCGACCGGGTGCGCCCGCGCTGGGGAGGGGGCCGTTTGCTCGACGTGATCGACCAGGTCAAGGAACAGGTCGACCGCCTCGAAGAAGTGACGCGCGAAACGCATCAAGCCTTCGAGATGTTCCGCCCGTTTATGGTCGAGAACGCTTACGTCTTTCGCGCCGACAACGTGCGCTCCTTGTTCGCGCACGTCCGCGAAGACGAGCGACAACTTCTGCCGTGGCACCCGGAGCACTACGACTGGTACGACTACTGGATGAACACGCACTTCCCCGGCTTGCAGAAGTGGGTCTTCCCGAAACTTGAAGAGGACATGCGCGCGCAACCGAAGCGCGTCTACACCTACCGCGATCTGCTCGAACTGTTCGAGACTTCGACCAAACGATTTTCGACACGTGTCGCGATGCGCGTCGAGCGCGACGGGCGACGAGAGCAGTACACCTACGCTGATTTGCACGAGTTGGCGACGCGAGCGGCGGCATATCTGGCGGGCGCGGGCGTGAAAGCTGCTGACCGTGTGGTGCTCGTCGCCCATAACGCGCCTGAGTGGGGCATGAGCTACTTCGGGATCGTCAAGGCCGGTGCAACGTGTGTCCCGGTCGACCCGGAAAGCTCGACCGATGAGATCGTCAACTTCACGCGCGCGAGCGGCGCCATCGCCGTCGTCACCGGCCCGGAGGTGCATGAAAAACACCCCGACCTCGCGGCCAAGCTGAGCGCATCCGGATTGGCGACGCACGTGTGGCGCTTCGACGAAGTGTTCGCGCTGCCCGACAAACAGACCGAAGACGAGCGCATCGCGCTGTTGCCGTCGAGGGTTCAACAGCAATCGCTGGCGTCCCTGATATTCACTTCCGGCACGACCGGTCAGCCGAAGGGCGTGATGCTATCGCACAAGAATCTGACGCACATGGTCTCGATGCTGTCGTCCGTGTTCGACATGTCGACGAGCGACGGCGTGCTGTCGGTGCTGCCGCTGCACCACACCTTCGAATTCTCGACCGGCTTTCTATCTCCGCTGAGCCGCGGCGCGCAGATTACATACCTGCCGGAGTTGAACGGCGAAGAACTGGCGCGCGCGATTAAGAACGGTCACGTGACGGGCATGGTCGGTGTGCCCGCGCTGTGGGAACTGCTGCATCGCCGCATCAAGAACCGCTTCAGAGAGAACGGCGAGTGGGTCGGGCGCGCTGCCGATCTGCTCATCAACGCCAACGGCTGGCTGCGCGACAACACGCCGATCAACCTCGGGCAGATCGTCTTTCGCCCGATTCACGCGGGGATGGGCGGGCGCATTCGCTACCTGATCAGCGGCGGCTCGGCGCTGAACGAGCAGGTCAAGCGCGACATGCACGGCCTCGGCTTCACGATTCTCGAAGGCTACGGGTTAACCGAAGCCTCGCCGGTGCTGACCGTGACGCGGCCACAGAATCGCCTGCTGGCGACGAGTGTCGGCAAGCCGCTGCCGGGCGTCGAAGTCAAAATCGCTGACATGGATGCCCTCGGTGTCGGCGAAGTTATCGCGCGCGGCGCTAACGTGATGGTCGGCTATTACGCGGACGAAGAAGCAACGCGCGCCGTGCTGGTTAACCGCTGGCTCCACACCGGCGACCTCGGGCGACTCGACGACGACGGCAACCTCTACCTCGTCGGGCGCTCGAAGGAAATTATCGTCGACACTAACGGCAAGAACGTCTACCCGGACGAGATCGAAGATACGTACAAAGACTCACCATTCATCAAAGAATTGAGCGTCGTCGGACTCCCCGACAGCACCGGCGAAAAGGTCGCCTGCATGGTCGTCGCCGATTACGATCATGACATCGCACTGTCGCGCGAAGCAGTGCGCCGGAAAATCGAAGAGCACTTTAAGGACATCTCCTCGACGCTCCCATTTTACAAGCGCGTGAAGGTGCTTCACTTCTGGGACGGAGATTTGCCGCGCACCGCGACGCGCAAGGTGAAGCGACGCGAAGTCGTCGCCGCGATGGAGGTGCTCGAACAAAGCATGCGCAATGTCGCACGCGTCGGGCCGGCGCACGACACACACCGGGACGGCACCGACGCAGCGTGGCTCATCGAGTTAGTGGCGACCGTCGCCAATCGTCCGCGCTCGCAAATCACGCTCGACTCGCGTCTCGGCGACCTCGGCTTCGACAGTCTGATGTACGTTGAATTGGCGACCGCGATTGAACAGGCCGGCGGCACGCTCAGTTCGCCGGAGACGTTGACCGAAGTCCGCGACCTGCGCGAATTGCAGAGCGTCGTCACCCGCCGTCCGACCGCCGCCGAAGCGCGTGACGCGGAAGCACGCGAGGCTGCCGCCGAACGGAAAGAGGATGAAGATATTCACATCCCGTCGCTCGTCCGCACCGCCGGCAATAAAGGGCTTGACGTGTTGCAGCGTCTGTTCTACGAAAAGTTCCTGCACACCAGTTACGAAGGGCAAACCAATATCCCCGTGCATACCAACTTTCTCGTCGCCGCGAACCACACCTCGCATCTCGACATGGGTCTGGTGAAGATTGCGCTTGGCGAGCAGGGACGCGAGATCGTGGCGCTGGCCGCCGCCGACTATTTCTTCGACAACAAGTACAAGCGCGCTTACATGGACAACTTCACGAACACCATCCCGATGGAACGTAGTGGGTCGCTGCGTAAATCGTTGCGGCACGCGCGCTCGTTCCTCGAACGCGGCTATAACGCACTGCTCTTCCCCGAAGGCGGACGCTCTTTGACGGGCGAGTTGGGCGAGTTCAAACCAATCACAGGCTATCTCGCGCTCTCGACCCGGACGGGCATTCTGCCGGTATACATTCACGGCACATACGAGGCGCTGCCGAAGGGGTCGAACATCATCAGGAGTCGCGAAATCGGCGCGCGCATCGGTCGTTTTTTGCCCGTCGAGGAACTCGAAGCGTTAACAAAGGGGATGCCGCGAGCGGAAGCCTACCGCCTGATCGCCGCCCTGGTCCGGCATCAAGTCGAGAACCTGCGCGACCGGACCAAGAACACCTTCGACGCCAAATCCCTGCGCCGGCAGTGGAAGTCAGAACGCCGCGCCCACGTCGAAGAAACCACCAATCAACAACCCCTCAGCCACCTCGCCGTCAGCGGAGACTGAGTAAAGGGATGAGGGATGAAGGATGAGGGATGAAAAAGAAGGCAAATCATGAAGGGGTTTTTCTTAACTCATCCTTCATCCCTCATCCTTCATCCTTCCGCTCTCATCCTTCATCCTTCAGGAGTCCTGCCTTTTTATCACGGTAACGAATGACGACAAGAAATGACGATGAACAAAGATCAGACGGAGCGGAAGGCCGCGACTAAAGCGAAGGCCGCTAAACCACCGAAGAGCGGTGTCGCTAAAGCGTTGGTGAAGAAAACTGCGCTCGCGAAACGCGCTCAAGCGGTGACGCTGGTGACGGGTGGCACGGGGTTTCTCGGTGCGCATCTGGTGCGCCAACTCGTCGAATCCGGCGATAGCAAGGTCCGAGTGATGGCGACCTCAGTCCCGGCGTGGCTCGAAGAGTTGGGTGTCGAAACCGTCGCGGGGTCGGTCGCGAACCGACAGGACGCGGCGCGTGCGGTCGTCGGCGTAAAGGAGATTTACCACCTCGCCGGGCGCGTCTCTCGCACGCGCGACGGGGCGCACGAAATGTACGCGCTGCACGTCGAGGGAACGCGCGTGCTGTGCGAAGCGGCGAGCGCCGCCGGCGTCGAGTCCCTTGTGCTCGCTTCGTCGAGCGGCACCATCGCGGTGACGGAGAAGGGCGAGGCTCTGCCCGACGAAGAGTGGCCGACGCCGATTGACATCGTTTCGCGCTGGCCTTATTACGCCAGCAAGGTTTATCAGGAGCGCGTCGCGTTGGAGAACTTCGGCGGTGACGGGCGGCGGCTCATCATCATGAATCCGAGTCTGCTGCTCGGCCCCGGCGACGAACGACTGAGTTCGACGAAAGTTATTTTAGATTTTCTCGGCGGCAAGATTATGACGCGGCCAACCGGCGGGCTGAGCTTCGTCGATGTGCGCGACGCGGCTGAGGCATTCCGCACGGCGATGACGCACGGACGACATGGCGAGCGGTATCTGCTCGGCGCGGTCAACTGGTCGTTCGCCAAATTCTTCGCACGCCTCGAACGTCTCACCAAAAAGAGCGCGCCACGTTTCTCGCTGCCCTCCCGACTCGCCATCACTGGCGCACGCGGACTGCACGCGCTCTACCGACATTGGGACCTCGCGCCGCCGGTTGAACCCGACGAGATACAGATGGCCGAACACTTCTGGTATCTCGACACCGCGAAAGCCGAACGCGAACTCAGCTTCGCGCCGCGCGACCCGGCAGTGACGTTGCAAGACACCGTCTCTTACGTGCGCGAACATTTCCTCGGCCACAGCGCCTTTGTTTAATCACGAGAGTGCTCAGGAACTGGATGGGGCAACAGACAAATCCCTATCAGCAACAGCCGATCTCAACAACATTGGATGAATGCCACGTCGTTGATCACACTAACGTGCGTTATGTCGCTTCACCTCTGGAACCTTGAAATGCCTGAAGAGGTATTCCTGTCTGAACAACATCCTGTCTCACATCGTTGGGCTGTGCTCGAAGATGATGGTCTTTCTGCTTGGTTGTATCTGACCGGACCAGATTCAGAAAAACCCGCCGTTGATTGTTGGATATACAATCGCACATCGAATTCTGAGCCCGCCGAAAGCTATCTATCGCGCGGTGTCGCGCCGCCCGCTCCTTCTGAGTGCGTGGGGGACGCTGGGCTCTTAACTTCTCCAGATGGGTCGAGCTTTCACTTGATGTGGTCTAAGGATGGTGAGTCAGTCGCTTTATTCGATGGCAGTACCCTCATGGGATTTATAGTTTCGGGTCGGGAGAGGGGCTTCAGTCGCAACTTGGGAAAGGCCGGAGCGTGGGGCAACACTCTCGATGAAGATGTGTATAAAGCAGTATTCGCGCCTGAGGTGTAAGGGCGGCAGAACAACACCATGAATCCGACGCCCACCCAGCGAACTTCTTGATATCGACGATCATAGGGCGCGGGTTATGGCGAGCATTGGGCTGCTTCGCTATTGTGGGTATGGGAATGTGAGTATGGGAAAGCCGAAGACCAGATTTGTGGCGAAAGCTGAAGCGGGAGAAGGTTGGCGTATCTGGGATAACAAGCAGAAGAAGTGGTGGGGTGAGAGTTACCAGAGTTTTCCCGAACACCTGCTTGTGGAGTTGAACGGTGAGAAGCGTCCCGACCAGATAACGGAGTTGATAAGAAAGACCGACCGCAAACGGGAATGAATGAGCAGCCCAACAACTCGACGAGAGTGACCCGCATTACGCTCCGCTTCATGCTCGCACCTTACCTCAAGTGGTGGGCCGCAGACCTGCCGATTGCCTCTACAGATGTTTCATGATGGTGCCATTTGGTTCAGCATCGTACCTTTAAGGCGCGCGGCACCACTTCAAAACTCGCCGGTAACTTACCAGCCGACTCACCATCAATCTCAATTTTCACTTCGCCTCTGACATTCGCCGCGCGCGCAATCAGACGGCGTGCGTGTGCGTGATGAACGTTCTGCATGCCGAGGTGCGTGCCGAGGTAGAGGCGATACGAATTAGCGAGAATCTTCAACGCACTGAGATTGCCGACCGCGACCACATCTAACAGCCCGTCGTTTATTTTCGCTTTCGGCGCGATGTGCATTCCGCCGCCGAAATATTGCGCGTTGGCGACGCACAGGTTGGCGACTTCGAGACGAAACTCCGGCCCGTCGTCGAGCCGTAAGACGACCATCGGCTTCTCGAACGTGAGCACGGTGTGCAACGCGGCGGCGGCGAACGTGGCACTGCCGCCGAGCATCTTCGAGGCGTTCGCGGGAAGCCACGGCACTGACCCCACTGTGACATGCTCGACCACCGTCCCGCCCAGCCCGAACGAGGCGACGTTGAGAAAGTATCGCGTCTCCGCCGCGCCCTCATCGGTCACATAAGTCACGCGGCCAACATCCAACAGGCGCGTCACTCCCTTCCTTAACAACAGCGCCGCGTCGCTCGAACGCGCCGGAACGCCGAGCGTTCGCCGGAAGTCACCGCCCGTCCCGCTCGGCAGCACGCCTAACTCGGCGTCCGCGCCCGATTCGAGAATCCCGTTCGCCACTTCTGAGATCGTGCCGTCGCCGCCGCACGCGATGATGAAGCGCCGGCCCGACTTCGCTTCGCTGAGCGCCATTAGTTTCCCGTCGCCGCTCTCTTTCGTGAACGCGCACTCGAACGCGCCGAAGTGTGTGCCGAGCGCGCTCGCGATGCCGGGCCACTTCCCTCCGGTCGCCCCGCCCGCCGACGCCGGATTGACGATCACCAGCGGCAGCGAGGCGGATTTGCGATTTGCGATTTGCGATTTGCGATTTGTAGTTTTCAAGGCGCGTTTAGATCACATTAAAGCGGTTGCGATTCCAACCCGCTGTCAAAGACACGGACAAGCGATGATGAAAGCTCAAGCATTGGTTCGGTAAGTGTGGGAGTTGATGCCGGCATTTTGTGTGCTCTCAAGCGCACGCAGCGTCCGATCCTGCTCGCCGAGTTCGGCGATCTTCCGCATCACATGATCGGTAATCTCTTTGTACGTCCGCACGCCGTCGCGCTTCTCACGATGCTCCGAGAAATCTATCAACTCACCGAAGTGGATGCGGATTGGTTCGCCGCCACGCCAGTTGCCGAGCACTTGTTGCAGCAAGCTATTGCTGAGTCCGGCGACGAAGACCGGAATCACCTGCGGGTCGGCGTCCTTGATGATTCGACCGATGCCCGGCTGTGGTCGCAGGAAAGAATACGAATCGTCGTTTTTGTTGCGGTGGCCTTCGGGGTGAAAGCCGATGATGTGACCGGCACCCTCGCGGCACAGGTTGGTCAACAGACGGAGCGAATACTTATCAAAAACTTTCTTCTCCGGCGTCGCGAAGATCGGCGGGTACATTGACCACCAGCCCATCACCAGATTGACGATTAGTCCGAGCGGCGAATCGTAGAAGAAGCGACCGCGCACCGGAAAGAAGAGACGCTTCGGCCACCGCGTCCGACGAAACAACACGGACGAGACGGCGTACATATCGAAGAATGAGCGATGATTTGCCACCAGCAGCAACGGACGCTCGTGCGTGGCGGCCTCGACGTTTTCGAGTCCGTAGACGCGCATGATGTTGTACGTCGCAAGGTGTATCCAGCCCGCACCAAGCGTCCGCTGGCACCACGTCCAAAAAATTTTCGCCCGCCCGCGGTTCATCCGACGCACAACCCGAAACGCGAACCGCTCCATGCCTGAAAGCACGGCGAGTTCCTCCGGCGTCGGATCGAATGATGAACCCACCGCGTCAACCCGGCGTGCTTCAGTATCAGTGTGGGCAGTTTCGATTCCGGTCAGGGACATGGCCCAAAGTCTAGAGTCTAGAGTCTGAAGTCTCAAGTCAAAATCGGGCGCTGGTCTTTGATTCAAAGTGGTTGCGGCGCGATGTGGCCGCGCTGACAGTCACCGATTGGTGTGAAGCTCACGGAGCGAAGAGTTTTTCGATGCTTATCTCCCACCCTGGCAGAAGCGGAGTGGTAACGACATCAGCGCCAGTGTGAGTCGCTGCCAGACGAAGCGCCCTTTCCTGTAGCACATAGATTTCGAGCGAGCGTGCTCCCGTATCAACAGTCCAATACTCCCGGACGCCGTAGTTGCCGTAGAGTTGACGTTTGACGATGCGGTCGCGGCGTTCGTTCTCCGCCCCCGGCGACACGACTTCAACAATCAACTCCGGCGCGCCGCGCAGACGTTCGTCAATCACAATCTCCTTCCGCCGCTCGTGGGTGAGGTAAACCAGGTCGGGGATCACGCCGTCAACCTCACTGAAGACGATGCCGGGTGTGGTGACGACGACTCCGATGGGGTTATGGTCGAGATACGACTGAATAGACGCGATCAATCTTGTGATGATGATCTGGTGGATGAAGGCGGGCGCACGTGACACGAAAAGCTCCCCTCCGATGACTTCGTAGCGATTGCCGTCTTCGGGAACTGCCGCGAGGTCATCAATGGTCACAACCGGCTCGATATGCATTGACATAACTCAATCTCCGACAGGCTTATAACCTACTAGTCCGTCAGCTTGGAGTTGATGGGTAAAGACGGTGTAACTTGACACGCGCATCTTGCGACGTGAAGCGCCAGTTAATCGTCGCGTTGGCTTGGTTACGGCTTTCTTCATAAGCCGCAACCTCGCA
>JACDEG010000083.1:0-4916 GCA_013816505.1 Pyrinomonadaceae bacterium
GTCCATCTGCACGCCCGCGCCGGCGATTGTCTGGCGCGACGCATCGGGCCGCTCGGCTTTCTCGCCCGCGAACTGCTCGCCGAAGTGCCCGCGCTGATGTCGCAGTTGAGCGGGCGCGGGAAAGGGTAACAGCGTCAGGAAGCCTCTTCAATCAATAGCGCCGGCCCGGAGTGCGGCTGGCGGGTCGATTGCCGCGTGGTTTGCGCCGGAAGATGCGCCGCACGCCGCGCCCGACGGCCCTGAAGGGTCGGGCGATGACCTTGAATGGTTTCTTGATGGCGCGCGTGAAGCGACGCCCGCGGCGCCTCCGCTCGCGCTGCCGGTATTGTACTGCCGCGGCGTCGCCCGCCGTTGCCGGCGCGACGGTGGTACCCGGTGTGGGCTGAGTGGGTTGATTAGGTTGGGCGATGGGGGAGGGCTGTGTGGTCTGGTTGGCGGGCGGCGGAATCTCTTGCGCGTCGCACGTCATCACACAAAGAATCAGTGCAACGAAAAAAGTATTTGTGATTGCCTTCCGCATAAACGGCCCGCCCCTTAGTTTCTTGAAATTTCGATACTCGTGATGTTGAGGGAGAGGGCAATAATCTTGCAGCCGAGCGATGAGTATAGCAGCACGGAACAATAACGCTTCAAAAGCATACGCGACCGGCGGTAGCCTGTGGAGTGCGGCGGCCCGCAATAACGAAGGGGACGGAGGCGATCAACGCCCGCGTCCCCTTCAATTTTGTTCCAACTGCGAATCACCGTGCGCCCTACATCATGAAGCCCAGATTCGAGGTCGGGAAGTTACCGATCAACGGGAAGACCGAGGGGATTTCGGCGGAGCCGACGCCATACCACGCGGCGAGCGTCGCGGCGTACTGCTCGACCGAGGCCGTCGGTATCCAACGGCCCCTCCTATCGGTGTCGTCCGGGCCGTTGAGTTGCAGCGTCGGAAAGACACTGCCGTTAGGCCCGGGCACGCCGTAGAAATCGCCGCCGCGCACCGCGCCGCCTAACACGAGATGGTGATTGCCCCACGCGTGATCCGACCCGACCACGCCGCCCGAACCGGCGGGTTGCAAAGTGCGCCCGAAGTCCGAATGGGTGAACGACGTGACCTTGTTGTCGACGCCGAGTTCGACAGTCGCGTCGTAAAAGGCTTTCATCCCGAAGCTGACTTGCGTGAGCAGCGTCGCCTGCGTCCCGACCTGATTCTGGTGCGTGTCAAAGCCGCCCAACTGGCAGAAGAAGATTTGGCGGGTGACACCGAGCGACGGCGTCGTCTGAACCAGCTTGATGACCTTCGCCACCTGCTTCAACTGGTTGCCGAGCGTCGTGTTCGGGAAGGCCGTCGTGAGCGTCGGATCGACGTTCAACGTCCGCCCGATGTCGAGCGCCCGCTGCGTCCGGTCGCTCGAAGCCTGCACCAGCGTCGCCTCGCGGTCGATGGCGCGCAGGTAATCAAGCGAGTACCGGCGCGCCCGCTCGTCGGTCGATGTGCCGAAGCCGTTGAGGATCAGCACTTGATTGAGCGGCGTCGGCGCCGACGCGATGGAGAGCGGGTTCGTCGACGCGCCCTGGATGAAGATGCCGCCTGACAGCGCGGTAATCATCGGGATGCCCGACGTGGATGTGGGGAAGAGGTCGGCGGCGCGACCGGCCCAACCCGTCGGACTGACGATGTCGGCGCGTCCCGCCTGCCACTGTGCGATCTGATCCGAATGCGAGAAGAGTTGGTAAGGGCGTGCGACGGACCCACTCAGGAACTGCGTTTTCGTGAGCGGCTGGACGAGCGGGCCAACGTTGCACACGACTGCGAGCTTGCCCGTCGACCAGAGCGGCTGCAACTCCAGCAGACTCGGGTGCAGGCCGAAAGGCTCGCCGATGCTCGCCGGCGTGACCGGCAAAAGGCTCGTGCTGGCGATGGCGAGGCCCGATGCGCCGCGCACCGAGGAGTAGGCGGCGTACCCGGCGGTGCTGAGCGGCACCACCATGTTGTTGCCGTCGTTGCCGCCGCCGAGGAAGATGCAGACCAGCGCGCGATAGTCGGTGCTAGCTTGCGCGAATGCGTTGACCAGGCCGAAATGTTCGACACCGGAGAGAAGCGTCGCCGCGCCGATGGCGCAGCTTGAGCGGCGTAGGAATTCTCTGCGTGATTGAGTCATCATCATCTCTCCACTTGGTATTGCGACGAGGTCGCGACGAGGTAGACCGCCGTCCGCACGCGCTTCAGCGGATTCATGGCGGCGACAACCGACACCGACTCGATAATGTTCTTGTACATTTCGGGCGACATCGTTCCGTGCAGCATCAACTGATTCAATTCCTCGGCCAGTTGCGGCGGGTTGTCGGCGAGCGGCATCAGCGCCGAAAAGTCGAGGGAGGTGCCGCGCGGAGAATTGGTGCCGACCGCGATTCGCGCGAAGACCATCGTGTTGACGAAGTTGATGCGCCGGATCGCGGTCGAGGTTGAGAGGATGCCGAATTCCGGACCGCGCACGCCGCCCGTGTCCGGCACGACGTACCCCGGCGGGAAGTAGCTGAATACTGATGGTGGTCGGAACACGTCCATCCCGAGCGTCGAGCTTTGCGGGTTAAGATAGCCGTCGCTGGTCGTCGATCCGTCCGCCGACTTCGCGTTAAAGGCCCGGCAAAGGTTGGTGACGAACTGCGCCGGGTGACGCAGCCGGCCATAGTTCGGGTCGGTCTTCAAGTCGCCGCGAGCCTCTTCGTCGAGCAGAATTGCCCTGACTACCGCTTTCAAATCGCCGCGCACGCCAGCACCGTTGTCGTTAAAGACGTTCGTCACGCGCCCGACATAGGCGAGACTGGGGTTGCTGGTGACGAGGTGTTGAATCAGTTGCTTGCCGATGAACGGGCCGACGTTCGGATCGTTGAAGATGTTGTCGAGTGCCGCGTTCAAGTCCTGGGCGGCGGTGCGATTGGCGGGCAGCACCTCGCCGCGCAGCAGTGTCTTCGCGTTCCTGTCGTGGTTGTTCTCGTTCGCGATCATCGGCGCGATGTAATTCGGCACGTTCGGCGACGGCGCGGCGGCGCGGTTCCAACCGGTGAAGACGCGCGCGAAGTTATCGACCGCCGTTTGATTGTAGGTTGGGATCGGCTGGCCCGCCGCGTCACGCTGCACTGTGCCGTCCGGATTCAGCTTCACCGTGCCGATGGAGAAGAGTTGCAGAATCTCGCGGGCATAGTTCTCGTTCGGGTTCGTCCGTGTGTTGCCGGCCATGTCGAGGTAATTGCCCATCGCCGGATTGAGCGTGATCTCGTAGAGCAACTGGCGGTAGTTGCCGAAGGCGTTGCGGTCGAGCGTCTGAAGATAAGGTGTCATCCAACTCGGCTGCGGAATCTCGACGCCGGAGACAACGAAAATCTGGTGGAGTGCGAACGCGACGCGCTGCCGCAATTGGTCTTGCCCGTACAGCGCGTTCTCGAAGAAGCGGTTCTGCACCGGGTACATCGAATAATTGTCGCGCAGGCAGAGCGAGCGCACGCTCGGATCGGACGGGTTGGGCGGGCAGCCGATGTTGTTGTCGGCATTCATCAGCGGCAGCGTCGGATAACTCGACGCCGGCGCGGCAAATTGTTCATTCAAGTAATTCTCAGTGCCGACGGCGCGGACATAGTTGACGAGGTCACTGGTCGGGCCGAACGTCGCTTGTTCGAGAAAGCGGACGGCGTCGCCCTGCGTGGTCGGGTCGACGGGGTTTGTCGTCAATGGCAGTGTGCCGCCCCGCGCTGCCGTCGCGACGGAGATGCGCGGCACGGCGGCTGCCAAGAGGGTGAGAGCAGCGATTGTCGCCAGGCTTAACAGACGCCTGGCGGGATGTTTCGGGTTGCGAATGGGGAACATCTGATTCTCCTTAAAAAATAAACATGAAGCTGTGGGCGCAGACCGCGGCAACGGGGCGGTCTGCACGATGCATGATGCTTCGGCAGTCGAGCGTGCGTCTACCTCACTCTTCAGAGGTTGATTGTTAAAGTGTAAAAGTGTCGGAGGGTGAAACGTCCGTCAGCAAATGCCTAAACTCTGGAGTGTCGGGTGTTCAGAATATACGAAAAATCGAAACGACGCACGTAAATACTCTGACCGCGACGTGATGTCAACCCAAAAATCAGAAAACGCCGATCCGACTCAATTTCGTATGTCGCCGTTATCAGCAAACCACGTCCACCGCCGCTTTTCCACTGTCGACCGTGAATGTGTGCCGTGCCTTAGTGTCATGCCAAGTGACGCGGCGGCGAATGGCACTGTGCGCCGTCAACATTACATCGCTGTTAACGCTCATCAAACATTGTCCGTCACCAACCTGTCAGCGCTGATGTGAGCAGCATCGGGGATGCGAAGCAGGCGCCTGCTCATATCTTATCCGTCCCGTCCATGCTTGTTAATCTCCCCTCACGCGCCGTCACGTGTTTTGATTCAATGTGCCCGCCCAGCGACCTTTGAAGGGCAGCGAATGGTCGGTTGAGCCTGGCTGCGCGGCACAAAGTCTCTGCGAATTGTTGCGAGGTGGATAAACCACACGTCTCTTTCCAACATGCGCTCGGCCTGCACGTCGCCGGTCGCGGCGTCGAGTTTCAACAGGCGTACCGGCCCGCGCCAACTCGATTCACCCGAATCAATTCCGTAAAGACTTTCCCCGTCGCCGCTCGTCGTTAAGCGCGAGAACTGCACGGACGGGGCGAGGTGCGCCGTCACTTCGCCGGTTTGTGGCTCGATGACAAACACACCGCCGACAATCTTGCCGCAACGATCACGGCGGTCGAACTTCATCCCAAATTGTTCATACAGAAACAAGTGGTCTCCCGACGCGAAAAGGTCGTAAAGCGGTCTCATTCCGCAGTTGACGGCGATGCCGGGTGGTTCAACTTTGACGGGCGCGCCGAGCGTGGCCGCCGACGGAGTGACCGTCCAC
>JACDEG010000083.1:4926-16248 GCA_013816505.1 Pyrinomonadaceae bacterium
TCCACAGACTACTTTGTTTGTCGTCAATGACATAGAAGTGGAATCGCTCGCCGATCCATGCGCCGTCCGGCCAATGCATTTGTGACACCTCACCGTGAGAAGGGAAGAAGAGCCGGCGGACGAGCTTTCCCTTTTCATAGTCGTAGAGGTCGATGGATTGTTGAGACCCGGTCATATTTTTCGTAAAGCCGAAAAGCCAGCGGTTATCGATTGAGGGGAACCAGCGATGGCTGTATGTTGAGGCGGTCGCCGGTACGCGGATGAGCTGTCGACGATTATCGTGCGAGAAATCGCCCCACACACCGAGCGGCTTTAACTGGCACATCGCGCCGGTCACAAGATCGATGGTGAAGAGTCCACAGCAACCGTTACCGTCGGGCGTCTCCGCTTGCTCGATGAACAGCGTGTGACCATCGACTCCGGCGCTGACGCGATGAGCCAGGTTGTTTACGATGATGCTTCCGAGCGGCGCCAACGTGGCGGGGTCGAAGAAGTGGAGTCGTCGGTTGCGTTGGGTGGCGATGATTACTTCCTGCGTATCTTCAAGTGGGGCGGTCGGCGCTGACGGCGCGCCATCGTACGCAAACGCGCGAGACGAAATGGTGATTCCGAAAACAGTGGCAAGGATAATTCTCCGCATTGCATTGACCTCCATTTTAGCGTCTCGATGATTTATGGTTTCGGCCCACTGAGGCCGGGTCTTTTAAGTTTCGATGTTGAGTGTCTCTCGTGTGAACCCGTTAATCTCCACCATCCAATCATCAAGAAAGCATGAAACTTGATGCGAGGCTGGCGTCTCGCTGACATGAACTGCGGGGCAACCGGGGGCGGGGCATTTCCAAGATTATTCTCAAGGTTGTATTCTGTCCATGCCTTATCAACTTCCTGTTTCGATCAGCGGTATATCCAAACATTTCGGAGAGGTGTGTAATGAACCGAAACCGTCTTCTTGTCTGCATCCTGATTCTTCTAACGACACAGCCGCAGTCGATGCTGCGGGCGCAAACTTCCGGCGAGCCACCGGCGAACGCCGCGCAAACCGCACGGAGTCAAAAAATCGCGCGGGCCGCCGAATCGTTGCGCGCGCAACTCATCGCGCAGCGCCGCGACTTTCACGCGCACCCGGAACTGTCCAACCGCGAGGAGCGAACTTCGCGCGTCGTCGCTGAGCGACTGAAGGCGCTGGGGCTGGACGATGTGAAGACCGGCGTCGGCAAGTACGGCGTCGTCGCGCTGCTGAAAGGTGGCAAGCCCGGCCCCGTCATCGCGGTGCGTGCCGACATGGACGCGCTGCCGATTCAGGAAACGATTGACGTGCCGTATAAATCGCTGAACCCTGGCGTCAAGCATGCGTGCGGTCATGACGTTCACACCAGCGTGCAACTCGGCGTCGCCGAGGTTCTAAGTCGGATGCGCGAAGACATCAGAGGCACCATTAAGTTCATCTTCCAGCCAGCGGAAGAGGGGCCGCCGGCGGGCGAGGAGGGCGGAGCCGCGCTGATGATTAAAGAGGGCGTGTTGGAGAACCCACGCCCGCGCGCGATCTTCGGACTGCACACGATGCCGACCCTCGAAATCGGCGAAGTCTCTCACACCTCCGGGCCGATGATGGCCTCGGCCGACCGCTTCACCGCGACGATTCGCGGCAAGCAGTCGCATGGCGCGCAACCGCACAATGGTATCGATTCAGTCGTCGTTGCAGCAGAGTGCGTGCTCGCCTTGCAGCACATCCGCAGCCGCCGCATCGACCCGATGGAGCCACTGGTAATCTCGGTTGGCATCATTCAGGGCGGCACACGCTCCAACATCCTCGCCGGCGAGGTCAAGCTCGAAGGGACGATGCGCACACTGAGCGAAGAGGTGCGCGAGCGCGCCAAGGCGTTGATGAAAGAGACACTGGCGAATACAACCGCCACCTACGGTGCGAGCTTCGATCTGCAATTTCAGGAGAACGCCGCCGTCACGTTCAACGACCCGCCGCTCGTCGCGGAGACGCTGCCGATCATGCGTCAGGTGCTCGGCGAGAAGAAGGTATTGGCGCGCCCACCGCAGATGGTCGCCGAAGACTTCTCGTACTTTCAGCGCGTCATTCCCGGCTTCTTCTACTACCTCGGCGTCGGAAACCGCGCGAAGGGGATCACCGCAATGCTCCACACGGCTGAGTATGATGTCGATGAAGAGAGCCTTGTCATTGGCGTCAACCTGATGAGCAACGTGCTGCTCGATTACCTCGACCGCCACGCGGGAGAAGCGTCGAAGAACGAACGCGCCACGGTGAAGCAGAGCGAAGAAAAGAAATGAAGCGGTCAAGTGACGCAGCCCGCGTCGCCATGAATTCCAAACGCCGTATGATGCAGCGCCCCAAATGCTTCAGCCGTGACAGGTAAATCGTGACAGGTGACAGGACAGTTTGAATGCTGTGGCGCACCGGACTCGGCCTGTGCGCCAGCATCTTCACCCAAAAAACTTTAGCTCCGCTCGGAAAAACTCACTGCCTTACTCTTTACTTGTCACCTGTCACGTTTGAGTAAATGGAGTCAATCAAGTAGGAATCAGCCCCGCAGTGAAAGGTAATCGAACCGTTGGAATCTGCCGTCGCGTCGACCTCGACTTTCAACAACACACCGGCCCCGCACTTCGTCGTTGAACCCGCGCGGCGGCTCAGATTCGTCGCCTTAGTGAGCGTCATCTTTTTCACTGTCTCCGGCGGCGCGTTCGGCATCGAGTCGCTCGTCGGGACGGTCGGCGCGGGGCTGGCCGTCGTGCTCATCATCATCACGCCGCTATTGTGGAGTCTGCCAATTGCGTTGATGGTGTCGGAACTATCGAGCGCGATGCCGGAAGAGGGCGGATATTACGTCTGGGTGCGGCGCGGACTCGGTGATTTCTGGGGCGTGCAGGAGGGTTGGTGGACGATCTGTTACACGGCGGTCGACATGGCGATCTACCCCGTGCTGTTCGTCAACTACCTCGCTTACTTCGTGCCGTCGCTGCTGGCGCTCGACGAACATGGTTCGGCTTCGTGGACGGTCTTTCTGTGGCGGTGGCTGATCGCGGTGACGTTGATCGTCGCCGGGCTTGGCGTCAACTGGCGGGGGGCGCGGGACGTCGGGCGCAACGCGACGTTCAACGTCGGACTGGTGCTGGTGCCGTTCGCGCTGCTGGCGTTCATCGGCCTGACACGCGACGGCGCAATCGGCGCGGCGGCGGGTGCGATTACAAGCGACTTGGCGAACAGAAAAGAGTCGGGACTGCTGGCGCTCGGACTAGCGACCGTGATGTGGAATTACTGCGGATGGGACAACGTCTCGACCTTCGCGGCTGAGGTCGACGACGCGCCGCGCAACTACCCGCGCGCTTTGTTGACGGCGTTGCCGCTGACGGTCGGCGCATATCTTTTGCCGGTGCTCGCCGGGCTGTCGGTGACGACGGACGCTGCTGTGTGGAGCGAAGCGGCGGGGTGGCCGGTGCTCGCACAGTTAATCGCCGGGCCGTGGCTGGGGCTGCTGCTGGCGTCGGCGGCGCTCGTCTCGGCGTGGTCGCTCTTCAACAGCCAGTTGCTCTACGTCTCGCGTCTGCCGTTCGCGATGGCGTGCGACGGGTGGCTGCCCGCGCTGCTCGCGCGCGTTTCGCCGAAGACGGGCGTGCCGACCGCGGCGCTGGTTGCGTCGTGTACAATCTCGGCGCTCTTCGCGGCACTGCCGTTCGGGAAACTGGTCATCATCGACATCCTGCTTTATTCGGCGGCGCTGTCGCTGGAGTTCGCGGCGCTGCTCGCGCTGCGGCGGCGCCGGCCGGAGATGCCGCGCCCGTTTCGCGTGCCGGGCGGGTGGCCGGTGCTGGTGTTGATGACACTTGCGCCGATGAGCTTTGCCGCCGCCGTTGTCGTTGCGACATTCACCGACCCGGAGGCCGACCCGCGCCAAGCCGCCACCGTCGTCATCGCGATCTTGAGCGGCATCGCCCTCTATTACGCGCGCAGACGCAAAGCCGTCAGGCAAAAGTGAAAGCCGGTCGGAACAGATGTGAGATGCTGGATGTCAGATGTTGGTAACACCACTGGCGTGTCTTGACTAACATCTAGCATCTCACATCCAGCATCTACTACATTCATCCTTCATCCCGTAAAGTTTTGCTCAAGTGCATTCGAGAGGAGTTGGTAAGAACCGATGACAAGAGTGATGTGCGCCGGACTATTGACACTGGCGATGAGCGCGGTGACTGCGCGGGCGCAGCAGGTGGTCGAGCCGTGCAAGCCGGAGACGCTGACCGTTTTCAAGGCGACGCCCGCCGCGCCCACAACGCTGACCACGCCCACAACGCTTGACGCGCGGGTGCGTGCCGAAGTCGCCACTTTCAAGGGGCGCGTCACGTTGCACGCGAAGAACCTCGATACCGGTGCGGTCTATGACCTCGACGGCGGGGCGGCGGTCCGCACCGCGAGCACGATCAAAGTACCGATCATGGTCGAAGCCTTCGCGCGCGTCGCCGAAGGCCGTGCGAAGTGGACGGACGAATTGATTCTCACCGAAGCCAAAAAGGTATCGGGCGCGGGCGTGCTCAAAGACCTTTCCGCCGGTCTGCGTGTCTCTCTGCGCGACGCCGTGACGCTGATGATCATCCTCAGCGACAACACCGCGACCAACATGGTGCTCGATGTATTGACGGCCGACGCGATCAACGCGAGGATGGATGCTCTCGGATTAAAGGAGACCCGCTCGCTGAGGAAGGTCAACGGCGGCGGCGTCAGTAAGGCCGGGAAGGAGGAGGCCAACAACCGCTTCGGCCTCGGTAAGAGCACGCCGCGCGAGATGGTGTCGCTACTCGAAAAACTGGAGCGCGGCGAAGTCGTCAGCCCTGCGGTCTCGAAAGAAATGATCGAACTACTGAAGCGGCAGCAGTCCCACGACGGCATCTTCCGCAGTGAATGGAAGCTGACCACGGCGACCAAGCCCGGCGCGCTCGATGCGCTGCGTAGCGATGTCGGCATCGCCTACACCCCGCGCGGCCGCATCGCGCTGGCGATCACGTGCGACGACATGCCCGAAATAGATTGGTCAATTGATAATCCGGCGCAACTGCTGATGTCGCGCCTGTCCAAGATGCTGATTGACGGGCTAACTCAAACCACAAAAGAATGAGGTCGCGGGTCAGTTGAGGAAGATTCTGAGAGGAAGCCCGCCCGGTCGGGTAAGGGACGTTGGATAAGGGACAAGGTCTCGACAATGTCACATTTGCCTGTAAGTAGTTGATAACTCGTTCAAGGGTTTCCAAGTCGTCGAAAATGACTACAAATTTTCAACCATTTTCGGTGGTTTTTAACCCGCTTTTGAAATGTGACATTGTCGAGAGGTTTACGTTCTCGCTCACGGTCGCGCTCTGCGCCACACATCACGATCAATTCCGTAGATCAGCATACGTTTACCCACGCGCCCGAAAGAGCGTGCTGCCGATCTGTCACACATCGCCAAAGTCAGTTGTTGTAAATAAATGAATCCTGCGGCAGATCATCTTCGCGCTCATAGACGTAGAAGCCGCCGAGTCTGACCAAAGCTTTCCCCTCATCGCGCGTAAAGTGTTCGAGTATCAACGCGGACGTCAAGGGCGAGCGCATTGACCAGCGAGACAACTCCAGGTGCGAAGAGTTTTTGTAAAAACGCAGTTCGTCTTCGTGACTACGCCAGACGATGTGCATTCCGATCATCAGCGGACGGAGATTGATGCGATACTCGAAGGCACGCAAGCCCTCCGTCCTGTCCATCTCACGTTTAAGACGCCGCCACCCGCGCATGAAACGAACAACTTCAATCGGGTGTCGCAGAGGACTTCTAAACTTAATCCATCCGCGACTGAACGACGGATTCAGGGAAGAATCAAGCGCCGCATCGTCAGGCTCAAGTTTTCGATAACTCTTTTTTACCGTCTTCTCTTTGCTCATCGCAACTTTATTCTTCAAGCGTGCGTCGGTGGCGGTTGATCATTTCAATTAACCGCCACCAATCCGCGACGATCATCCCGCCGACAAGGATGCTCAAACTCTTCGGTTCAAGCCACAGGCTCGCCGCTACGAGCGTAAGGCAAGCCGCGCCAGCCGCGCCGCCACCAGCGATGTGATCTCTACGCAGCGATTGCGCGAACGCTTCAGAGCCGCAACGCCATTGTCCCGTCAACGTATTGTAAGCTTCCGTGATTGCGCCGAAAGCTGAAAGTGCGGCGAGCGTCTGCGCCCACGTCCGCGCGTCCTCCGCGTTTGCCGCCGCCAACGCGAGCGCACACCAGATGAGCAGTAAAAGCGTTGTCCGCCATATGCGAAAAGGCCAATCAAGCAACAGAATTACCCACCAATAGCGAATCGCCAAACCAATTGCCAGCGCGAGCGTTAAAACGGCGCGTAACCTAACATCACCTCCGATTTCGCTTTCTTGCAGCAGTATCAAAACCGTTGTGAAGAAGCCTGCGATAGTGACCACAAGCTGCGCGATCTTATTGAGCTTTGGATCAAGTTCCATTAACCCTTGCTGCTCCACACGCGCCTCTGCACGCGCAGCAACCCTGCCAATGCCAACACCCGCCGCCGCAATCTCATTCTTCGTGGCGATATAGCGTCTTTGAGATCAACGACGAAGGATTTTCGCACACGCCTCCGCGCCAACAGTTCCAGCGCGAGCGGCACGACGAGCGCGCCGAAGAGATCGGCGGTGCAGCCGAGTTGACTGATTGACGCGCCAGGGTCGCTCATCAAACGTTCAATCTCATCGAGCAAATCCGCCGGGATCGCCCAGACGGGGACGAGTATCGCGAGCGCCTCCACCGGATTCCTCGCCCGTCGCAAACGCCCGATACGATCATCGAACGGAAGGTGCCCCTCGCGGTAATCGTAAACACGGACATACTGCCGGAAGGCGAGATCGTATGCCGAGATGGTTGGTAGCGCGGACTGCTGCGCCGCTTCGTGTAAAGCGAACTTCGCCGCTAATCCCTGCATCGTCGTTACGTCTACTGCATCTATGACAAGGGCGCAACCGTTGCAAATCGCGCGCGCGTTTTCCGCTGTCACTCCTTCCGTATGAACTTCTATATTGAGATGCGGATTGATCGCCGAAGCGCGTTCGCCTAACCACCTGGCTTTGTTGCGACCCAAAGCTTCCACCGAGGCGCGCTGGCGATTGAGGTTGTTCAGCTCATACGCACCCGGCTCGACGAGCACCAGGTTCTCCGCTCCGGCGCGCACGAGTGGCTCGATTGCCGCCCCGCCCGTCGATCCGCAGCCCGCCACCAGAATCCGCGCGCCGCGCAAACGCTGCTGATCTTCGTCGCTAATCAGACCGCGATTGCGCAGCGTCAACTCTCGATAAAATTCATCGGCGTTTGGCGGGTACATGAATCTCCTCTTCGTCCAGATGCGCGACGCAAATCCCCATCCCCGCTGTCTCTCGTAAACGCACGCCGCTGGCGAATACATGACGAAACTTGAATTGCCCACGCTTGGCAAATCCGGCTTGCGCGTAAGAATCAAACGCGCCGCAAGGCAACACAACGGCGCGCGGACTCAATAACACCGCGTCGTTTGCCCGCAACGCGGCATACGATGGATTGATGCGCGCCAATTCTTCATCAATCGTTTGCGCGACATGAGCCGTATCAATCGCTTCCGTAGTTTCCTCTCGTTCAGTAAACCACAAGTGTCGCCGCGCGTTCGTCGGATCGGGTAACACCACGAATTTGTGCGGCGAGACAGGAGACCTGCGGCTCGTCTCAATCATTGTTTTTTCCGCCTGCGACGCGGATAGTTTCTCCGTCGCCAAATTGATTTCATCCCCGACACGTCCCGCAAGGCGAACAAGCAACGGATTAGTTTGAGTTACTTCGAGCACGTCTTTCATTCCGTATTGACACAAGCCGGATGGGGTCGTGATGATCAACTCATAGCGGCGACCTCTTTCAAGCTCCCACATTGCGCGAAGCTTGCCTCCCGCCGTTTCTTCGTCCGCGTCACGAAACATCATCACGTTCATGTCAGGCAGAAGACGTATCTGCCCGCCCGCATTCCAATCGAGTTCCGCGCCGAAGATGCTTTCGGTTGACATGTAGAGGCTGCGCGCGATGACGTTGCGCCCCGTCAAGGATTCGATTTCGCCCAGATGCGCGCCGAGCGCCGTCCCACTGTAATAAACTTCGTCGAGATGCGGCCAAACTTCCCCGAGCATCTGCCCGCCCGCTTGCCGGGACGCTTCTTTAAGAAAGCGCGCGAGGTAAGCCGGAACGCCGAAGAGCGTGCCGACGCGCGACTTGAGAGCTTCCGCCGCGCTGCGCCGGATGCGCTCGTCCCAGTCACCGACGGCTGCGACTTCAGGCGACGGTAGAATGAAGCCTTGACGCTTCTGCTGCGTTTTGTAGTGGACCAAACCGGAGACGAAGCCGACGGGAATCTGACCCGCGAAGCGCACGTTGCTCGAAGCCGTGACGAGCAGCCATTTCGTGAAGCGCGGCAGAAACGTGCGCCCCTGTCGGAGTTGAAAGAGCAGCACAAGGCGGATGAAACGGCGCAGTGTGTCGAGCGAAGCGTCGTTGTAGGGAATCAACTTCGGCTCCCCTGTGGTGCCGGAGGTTTCGCCGAGAGCGATTACGGGACGACGGCCGAAAGCATGCGCGTCTCCATCAAGCACGCGGCGGACGAGCGGAGCGTAAAAGCTGTAATCGCGCGGCTCGATGCTTCTGTATTCGTCGAAAGATTCGTCGCCGCGTAAGCCCAAGGCGCGCGCGACGGGGCTGCCGGTCAGATTCTGCGTGATACTTTTCAGTAACGCGCGTTGCGTGGCAGTAGGGTCGGCGAGTTGACGCAGTCGCGGGAGAACGGCCAGGTTTGTGAATGGCGCCAGGGACATAAGAGATAGAAAACGAACTTGCCCTGCTCGTCGCAATCGAAGCGGTGGCGCGAAGTTCGCGCGTTCGACGCTAACTCGTCGCTGTTCCGTCGCATCGTGCCTCGATTCGGAGCATCCGCACCATCTTCCTGACGCACCGCGACGACATCGCCGACCACGACAAGTACGCAGCTAAGTTCGGCGCAGAGCGCATCATGCACGCCGCCGACGGCGCGGCCCGGCACGGCGTCGAACATGTCATCGAGGGCGAAGCCGAGCAACGGAGCGGTGACGACCTGACACTTATTCCGACGCCCGGCCACACGCGCGGCCACATGGTTCTGCTCTATCGCGATAAGTTTCTGTTCACCGGCGACCACCTCGCGTGGTCGCCGAGCAAACAGAAACTTATCGCGTTTCGCGACGTCAACTGGTACTCGTGGCCGGAACAGACGCGCTCGATGATAAAACTATTGCGGCACCGGTTTGAATGGGTACTGCCGGGGCACGGGCGCATCCACTCTGATTCCGCCGAGGCGATGCACGCACACCTCGCGCGGTGCGTCGAGTCGATGAAGAAAACTCCGTAGACAATGCCGAACGCCTTCCGGAACATAAGCCGGGTTGGTGTCAGGGATAAGTTAATTTCATCTTCACGCGAGGCAGTTGAAGTTGCTGAGGTGATATCAATCGGCTATCATGAATTTCAATCACGCGAAACCGGTTTTGCTCCTTAATCACAAATACTTAACGCGGTATGCAGCAAACGTTTGAGCTCTGTTCGTCAAAACCCAATGTCTGCCGTCGAAGAAACTAAAATAGAAATAAGTGTGCCGCAAGCGAGGGCCGTTCCTGCGTCGCCGTCAATCGTGACGCGGTTCCTGAACCTGCTGAGTTCGGTGCGTTTCGGCGTTTCGCTCCTCATCCTGCTGGTCGTCGCCTGCATGATCGGGATGCTCATCATGCAGCAGAATGTCGAGGGCTTCGATAAGTACTACGCCGCGCTGACCCCGTCGCAGCGCCTGCTCTATGGCTCGCTCGACTTCTTCGACATTTATCACGCCTGGTACTTCAACGCGCTGCTGCTCCTCCTCTCCCTGAACATCGTGCTGGCCTCCATCGACCGCTTTCCGAAGGCGTGGACATTCATCTCCAGAAAGAAGCTCGACGCTTCGCCGACATGGCTGAAGGGGCAGGAGCGGCACGCCACGCTCGCGATCAAGGATCAAAGCCAGGGCGCGACCATCGAGCGCGTGGTGGCGGCCATGCGCGGCGGCGGCTTCAAGTCAATTGTCACCGAGAAGAACGGGCGCACGTTCGTCTTTGGCGAGCGCGGGGCGTGGAACCGCCTCGGCGCGTATGCCGTCCACGTCGCGCTGCTGACGATTTTCTTCGGCGGCTTTATGACTTCGCAGTTCGGGCGGACGGGTAATCTGCGGTTGACGCCCGGCGCGGCTTCATCGGAGATGACCGAGCTTGAATTCCAACTCGACCAACTGACGCCGCGCGCGATGGCGCTCCCCTTCGAGGTGGTATGTCTCGACATCCAACAGAAGCTGATTGAAAAGGACGGGCCGATCACCGCCAACAACACGCTCGACTGGCTGACGCGCGTTAAGATTAAGGATGCCGAGTTTGGCGACACCGAGGCGCTGGTGCATATGAACCGGCCGTTCGACTATCGCGGCTACCGCTTCTTTCAAGCAAGCTTCGACCCGACGGGGAAGGCGCGCCACATCAAGCTGCGTGTGACGCCGGAGCAGGGCGGCGCGGCGCGGGAAGTTAGTCTGCCGCGCGACGGCGCGACGACCCTCCCCGATGGAACGAAGATCGAGTTCGCCGACTTCTTTGCCGACGTCAGCACCGCCGCCGCCGGCCCGCAGGCACAGCCACGTGAAACCACTAGCTATCCGAACCCGGCGGCGTTGTTGCAGGTCACGCCGGCGACGGGCGGCGCGCCGGTGCGGGCGTTTGCATTGGCGGCGGAGTTGCCGGCCAACGCACCGGTTGCAGCGGCGAAGGCGGGCTACAAGTATCGTCTGGTCGACTTCGAGAAGGTGCCGAACGCGCACGTGCTGTCGATTCAGTACGACCCCGGCGCGACGGTGGTGTATGTCGGCTTTCTGCTGCTGGGGCTGACGCTCTCGGCGGTCTTCTTCTTTTCGCATCAGCGGGTGTGGGCGCTGATTGAAGAGCGGGGCGGCGCACAGAACTTCGGCGTGGAGAGTTTCGAGGTCACGCTCGGCGGCAACACGAACCGCAACAAGCTGGGGTTTGAAGATCGCTTCAAGCGGCTCGTCGCGAATATCAGCGGGCACCCACTAACAGCCGAGTCGCGTGACGAAGGGGCCTGATGCAGCGTGATAAAGCGGCACATTAGACCTCTTGTAAAAATCAATTGCCATGTTTAGAGGCGGGCTCCGCCCGCCGGTGCATGGTTGAATGTAGCGGGCAGCGG
>JACDEG010000516.1 GCA_013816505.1 Pyrinomonadaceae bacterium
AGCTACAAACATCAAGAACAACGCGACGAGCAAGCCGACGCCGACGATAGGCACGAGGCGCGAGGGAAAGACCAGCAGCCCCAGCGTCAGGAACATGGCGATCTGCATCAGCCACGCCAGCCCGTCGTGAAAGCGAATCAAACTCTGCTTGTGAATGAAGTCGTTGTTGCCCATCACCAGTCCGGCGATATAGACAGCGAGAAAGCCGTTGCCGCCGAGCGATGCGGTCGCGCCGTAAGTGAGCACGACCAGCGCCAGCGTGAACACCGGATACAGACCTTCGTACTCTAACCTCATGCGGTTGATGACGAAGACCATCCCGCGCCCCAGCCCATAGCCTAAAGCCGTGCCGAGCGCCATTTGCTGAAAGAACATCGGGATCAGCCCGATGACGGACGAGTTCTGATTAACGAGCAGCCCCGTCAGCCCGGCGGTGAGGAAGACCGCCATCGGGTCGTTGCTGCCGGACTCCAACTCAAGGAGCGGCTTGATCTCGCCTTTCAAGCCGACGCTTCTGGCGCGCAGCACCGCGAACACGGCGGCGGCGTCTGTTGAGGAGACGATTGCTCCGAGCAGCAGCCCTGCGAGCGGCGAGAAGCCGAGCACGCCCCACGCGAATAAGCCGACGAGCGCGGCGGTGACGAGCACGCCAACGGTCGAGAGCGCGACCGCCTTTCCGAACACCGGGCGCACATCCTCCCAAGCGGTATCCAACCCACCCGCAAAGAGTATGAAGACGAGCGCGACGACGCCGAGAAACTGCGCCGCGTAAGCGTCGTCGAACGGAATCCCGCCCGGACCCTCTGAACCGGCGAGCATCCCGACTGCAAGGAAGAGGAGCAGCGCGGGCACGCCGAGCCGCCCCGACGCTTTGCTGGCAAGGATGCTCAAAAGCAGCAGAACGGCAACGCCCGTCAGTATGTATTCAATCGCAAACATTCACGCACATGGAAAATCATCCCGGCGAGAACCCCTCGCCAGCATCACTATTTGAGACGTTCAGCTCGTCCGATTTGTTCGTATCCGCCTGTGAATGTATTTCTGAATTCGGAAAACCACTGGCGAGCGTATGCGTCTGCGAATCGTAGCGCCCGCGCAGTTCATCAACTATTGTGCCTTCCCAGAGCGGCACGCCGATGAAGTACGCCGCGCGCGCAATCACGTGCGCCGCGACCGGCGCGGTCAGAAAGACGAACGCGACGACTAAGAGCGCGCGAATCGTCACGCCGAAATCATCGAAGTGAACGGCGACCGCCGACAGCATACAAGCCGCGCCGAGCGTGGCAGCTTTCGTCGCGGCTTGCATCCGCGAGAAGACATCCGGCATCCGCATGACGCCGATTGCCGCCAGCAACAGAAAAGCCGACCCGATGAAAAGTAGCAACAGAGTCGCCGCCGTATTGAGTGTCATCGCATCATTCATCGCCGCGCGCCCTCCTTTCGATATACTGTGCGAAAGCCACCGTGCCCAAGAAGGTGATGAGCGCGATGCCGATGGCGACATCCAAGAGAACCGCTTGCTCCGTGACGATTGAATACAGCGCCGTTATCGCCACCACCACCGCCGCTACAAGGTCGAGCGCCACCACGCGGTCGGGCATCGTCGGACCGCGCACTAGACGAACGAAACTCAAGAAGAGCGCCGCAAGCAACATCGCAAAAACCACGTTGACGATTGCCGAACTGAAGGTGTATTCCAATCCGCTCAACGCAGCACCTCCAACACACGCCGCTCGAAGCCGTGCTTGATTTTGTTTCGCTCCGTCTCCAAATCCGCGTCTATATACATCGAGTGGATGTAGAGAACGCGCCGATCAGATGAAACGTCGAGACTGAGTGTGCCGGGCGTGAGCGTAATGAGATTTGCAAGAAGAGTAATCTCCATGTCAGTTCGCGCGTCGAGCGGGACGGCGATCAAACCGGGGCGCATCCGGTAGCCCGGCGTCAGCACGTCGTAGGCGACGCGCAAGTTGGCTTTAATCAATTCCCACACGAAGAACAAAAAGAGACTGACGACTTGCCACACCTTCCGCACGTAGCTCGGCGACCCGACCGCCCGGCGCGCGAAGAACAGCACCAGAAAGCCGAGCGCGAATCCGACGAGAAAATTCGCTGCCGAGAACTCGCCCTGCATCGCCATCCACGCGAGCGCCAGCAGCAGATTCCATAATAGATTGCTCATCGGGTCATGCCTCCTTCGACTGCCCGGATATAAGCCGTTGGATCAAGCAGTTGCTCGGCGGCAACGGTCGCCAAATCAAAGAAGAATCCGGCTGCCAACCCGATGCACACGGTCAGCGCGGCGAGGATCACGATAGGGACGATAAGCGTCCCTGTTGCCATTCGCCCGCTTGCCGTCACCGCCCGTATTGCTGTTGGCATTTCAGCGCGCGATGAATCAGACGGTTGTGGTTTCCAAAACGCTTCGTTCCAGATCTTCGTCATCGAAAGAAGCGTCAGAAGGCTGACCGTAAGCGCAATGAAGACGATCATGTAACTTTGCGCGCCGAGACCCGCTTGCACGAGCGCGAGCTTGGCAAAGAAGCCTGAAAGCGGCGGGATACCTGCGAGCGACAGCGCCGGAATGAGAAACAAAAGGGCGAACGCGGGATACGTCGCATACAATCCGCCCTGCTCTTTCAACTCCGATGTGCCGCACAGACGGTGCGCCACGCCGCTCACCAGAAACAGATTCGTCTTCACCACGATGTCTTGCAGCATGTAAAAGACCGAACCGGCGAGCGCGAGGGGAGTAAACAGAGCCAACCCCATCACCATAAAACCGACCGAGCTGATAACTTGAAACGACAACACACGCCGGAACTCATTCTGCGCCACCGCGCCGAGCACGCCCGTGATCATCGTCAGTCCCGCAATGACTAAAATCAGCGTGTGCGTGTAACCCACATCCACGACGAACAACAAAGTGAAGACGCGAATCAAGGCATAGACGCCGACCTTTGTGAGCAGCCCGGCGAAGATCGCCGACACCGCGAAGGGCGGCGTGTGATACGACGCGGGCAACCAAAAGAAGAGCGGAAAGACGGCGGCTTTAACGCCGAAGGTGATGAGAAACATCATCGCCAGCGTCGTGACTAATCCCGTCTGTTCGACCGCGCGCAGCTTAATTGCCAGATCAGCCATGTTCAGCGTGCCCGCCAAGCCATAGAGCAGACCGACGGCGGCGAGAAAGACCGCGGAGGAGAGCAAATTGAGCGTGACGTACTTGATCGCTCCTTCGAGTTGCCCGCGCTCGCCGCCCAAAGCCAGCAGCACGAACGACGAGATCAGCATCACCTCGAACCAGACGTATAGATTGAACAGGTCGCCCGTCAGGAACGCGCCGCACACGCCCATCAACAAAATTTGCAACAGAGGGTAGTAGCCGAACGACTCGCGCCGCCGGTCAACGCTGCCGAGCGAATAGACGGCGACGGCTAACCCCATCAACCCCGTCAGCACGACCATGATCGCGCTGAAGAGATCGGCGACGAACGTGATGCCGAACGGCGCAGACCAATTGCCTACTTGCGTCGCCTGAATACCTTCGCGTCGCACCGCTTCAAATAACCAGACGGACGCGGCGAGCAAACCACTTGTGCCCGCCATGCCCATCCACCTTTGCACGCTCCGCCTGCGCCAAAAGACAAGCGACACGGCGGCGGTCGAGAGCGGAATTAGAATGGGGAGAACGAGCAGAACTCTCATGTGTCGGTCGCTTTCATCTCGTCGAGGTCGTCAGTTCCGACAGTCCCGTAAGCGCGGTGAATCAACACGAGCGCGAACGCGAGCACGCCGAAGCTGATGACGATGGCGGTTAAGATCAACGCCTGCGGCAGAGGGTCGGCGAACGGCGCGGGCGGCACGTTCGCGCCTTCCGGGATGAGCGGTGGGCGGGCGCGCGTCAAGCCTCCGGCGGTAAAAATGAGAAGGTTCGCGGCGTGGCTCAGGAGCGCCAGACCGATAATCAATTTGACGATGCTGCGCCGCATCATCATGTAGAGTCCGGTGGCGTAGAGTCCGCCGATCACAACAGCCAAGACGACGTTCAAGACTTTTCCTCCGCCAGCGAAAAAACGTCCAACAGCGCGACGCCCAGCACCACCAGATAAACTCCGATGTCGAAAACGAGCGGCGTACCTAAGTACAACTCGCCGAAGCCCCGAATATGAAAGCTGCCCCATTGTCCGGTCATAAACGGCTGCCCGGCAATCAAAGACAACGCGCCGCTCGCAATCGCCACCAGCAACCCCGTGCCGATCATCGTGTGCGGGTCAACGCGCATCACGCGCCGCGCCGCGTTCGTATCGTAAGCGACCGCGTAGAGCGAAAAAGCGGTCGCCGCCACCAGCCCGCCGACGAAACCCCCGCCCGGTTTGTTATGACCGCGCAACAGCAGAAAGATCGAGAACAACAGCAAGAGCGGCATCAAAAAACGCGCGGTGGTCGAGAGAATCAACGAACCCATCTGTTACTTGCCCTCCTTCTTCTGCGGGCGCAGCTTCAAGAGCGCATAGACGCCGAACGCGGCGACCGCCAGCACCGTGATCTCGCCGAGCGTATCCA
>JACDEG010000517.1 GCA_013816505.1 Pyrinomonadaceae bacterium
GTCTCAACACGCTCCGCCGACCAGATGACCATCCACGCACCAGCCGCAACCCGCCCGATGGCGTGGCGTGTCAGGTCATGCAGCGCTTGACTCTCGGTATCGGATGCAACAGTTACAAACACCATCAGAATGCTTGCCTCCGCTGCAAAGTTGGTAGCTTCGCAGGTGGAGGTATCACATTCTGCTGGGGCGCTGCAAAAGCGCCCCGAACTTTTCAACACTTACTTAGCGAAGAAGAGGATCGGGGTGTGTGGATCGAACCGGCGGATCGCGCGGCACAGTTCCAGCCCGGTCCCATCCGGGAGCACATAGTCCAGTATGATGAGGTTGAAGTGCTCGCTCTGAACCTGCCACAAGCCGTCAGCGAGGGTGCTCGATAGCGCCACCTCATAGCCTGCTTGCTCAAGCAGGCCGCTAATCACATCCTGGACAAGATTGTCGTCCTCGACATTGAGGATGCGCGGTTTCATTGGCTGCAGCGCCGTCCGCATTGTACAGCTGATGTCGGCATCAAGATCTCTCTCGCGGTGTTAGTTTGAGCGTTCTGCTTTGCGTAGTTGCTCCACCATGTCGGCGGCGCGCACTGCAACTCGCTTCAAGGCAGAATCTGATTAGGTGCCGTGTTGGCATTAACCCGAATAAGCAGCAGCCCCGCCGAACTCTTAACAAAACGAAACCGACACGTCTTCACCCCGCGTCGGTTTCTACTCCCAATCTGAAGAAATTGAACGATAGCGCCTCACTGCGGCTACTGCCGTTCAAGCTAAGCGCTAATCAACTACCCGTCCTCTAACGCGCGGCCGCGGGGCCTGCGGCTCAGTCGGCGGATCGTTCAAGAAGCCGAACACCGGGCAGTTGACGACGCTGTTATTGGATCCGAGCGGAACGCCGCCGGGACTTGTCACCAATCCTCTGACCGCCAGCTGACGGATTTGGTTCGCGTCCGTCTGTGCCACGTTCAGCCCCCTGGCCACTGCCAACGGGCTCCAGACGGCGAGCCGCGTGTCCCACATCGGCGTGTAGAGGCGGGCCAGGCGTGGGTCGCGTAGCGTCGGGAAGGAATCGAGCACGTTGTGCGAATCGCCGCCAATGCGTAGGGCCTCGAGCAAAGTCGTGTTCAGCAGGTTCGCTTCCTGCGGCAGCAAGCCGTCGATGACGACATGCCGCAGCCCCTGCGCCGGCGGGCTCGTCGGCCCGGTCTGGCCGTTGGTGAAGGCAAAGATGGCGGAGCGTGTGCCATCCGGATGCTCACTGCCGTTCTGGAAAGGCAACAAGCCTTGTGCCGGCACGAAGGTCCCTCGCTCCAACACGGCTCCCAGCGCGGAGGTGGCCCCGAAGGTGAAATAGAAGACGTCCTTGCCGTGGGAGAAGGCACGGATAAAGAGCAGGTCGACGGTTCTGTTGTCCGTGTCGATGCTCATCACGCGATCATTCGTGTTGGTGTGATCCAAGACATCAAAGGGACCTTCGCCGACCGCCACCATCGGAGCGTTGTAGACGGCGGTGGTGCCCTGGATGCGGACAAGGTCAGTGTATTTTCTATCGCCGATGGCGCCAGGCTGAGCCTCTAGCGGCGGGAAGGCCATCGGGCCAGGGACGTAGATGCGCGCCGGACTAAAGTCGATCATCCCGTTAAACTCGACTTCGGCACGTCCTAAAACACTGTCGCTGGACCTGACTTCCTGCACACAGCCGGGGCAGCCGTTGGTTGCGTTGGCGAGCCTGGGGGCGAAGTTGATCCCGAGCTCACGCGCCAGGCCTTCGTCTGAAACGTCCATGATGACGTACCAGACGGTCGTACCGCCCACGCTGCCTTTGAACAGTGGAACCCGGGCGATGTTTCTGTTGAGGTCGACATGTAGGACGCTCTGCATCGTTAGCTTATTCGCAGATAAGTCGCCTCTCACCTGCTCGCCGTCTTGGGCGAAGGCCGGCGTGTTCATCAAGCCGGCAAGCAGCACCACAATAAGGACGTGGCGCGAAATCATACGGCGTAACATATTTTTCTTCTCCTCTGTAACTTGTTGAGTGATAGACCGACCCGATTTATCAACAGGTGGTGACCTGACGTGGCGCACAGAACGCTTACATCTGGTCACCACAATACTGATCGCGTATCTCGCCGAAGATGGAAGGTGCTTTCGTAGAACATGAAGGCTTTCCCGCCCAGCTCAGCAGCCTCTTTTTGTCTGTGATTGAGGAATCTTCAGACAGAGAACAAGACTCTGCCCATCACAGCTTGATAGTTTTGAAGATCAGTGCAGCTTGAGCGCAATAGAGCGGTGCTGAAATGCTGCAGCCGTGAGTTAAATCGGCAGTCGCGGATGAGGTAAGAATAGTAGAGGGATGTAAGGATAGGATAAGGGTAGTGTAAAGATTTGGTAAGGATGAGCAGGAGTAGTTTGATGGGCTCTGGTATAAATAGGTTCACAAGTTGAAATTGGCTGCCATATATTGTGAAAAGTGCATCGCAGCTTTCCTATATCTTGTATGCAATTGAAATTTTGCACCAGAGCCCTCGGCAATATCCTCAGCGAGCGTGCGTTCCAATCTCTCCGAGTCCATGTTGTAACCGATGAAGGAGAAGAAGTTCGGCGTCAGACCACCTATTACGCCTTCTGCCGCGAGTTCTTGCCATCGTTCAATGGGGAAGATCACGTTCAGGTCATTGACCGCTCCGTGCGTCGGATACTTGATTTGATGTATCTCTAAATCAGATGGGTTTGAGGTAGAAGGGACACGGCGGAAGCTGTAGTCACCAACCGGATGCCCAACGTCAAAGGGCATCGTGCCCTTCGGTTGCACGCCAGCGGAACTAACGAAGGTCAGGCGCGATTCGGATAGAGGCTTCCTCAAAGGTGCCAAGGGGACGAAGTCATCCTTAGTGATCATCGAACCTGGATACCTCTCGTTGACCGTCTCCCAAAGGCCGGGGCGCAGCTGCTTAGTTTCGTCAGAGTGTGCCGTCATGAATCCATTCTCCTGAACGTTGAACGAGATAGAAGTGCAGATGAAAAAAGAGATGTGCGAGCGTCGCCGCATCACGCTCCGCTAAAGTCTTCAGGATGAACTCGCGGTCAGTCTCTGGCACGTCGAGCAGTAGCTTCAAGGCTTCGACCCATGCCTTGTCTATCTCTTTACGCCCAGCGGCTTCGTTGCCGTCGCCGAGGTGAAGGCGCACGTAGCGAATCAACTTCTCCGTGTCACCTACGGCGACTGCTTCTTTGAGATATTGAAGTGACACAGATTCACAGCCCTTTAGCGCCCGACCACACCCGACCGAGCCGGACTCTCTTCACCGAACTTGATCCAGTACGTCAATGACTATATCCGAGGCCGCGCCGAGTACAAAGTGCCCGTCAGACCGCGTGCCTGTCAGAGAGCCGAACTGTCAATGTTCATACTCAACTATCACCGAGCATCACAGTAAGCAGGCTCACCGCCTCCGCTCGATTCGGTTTAACAACCATAGCGCGGCGCGTTGCAGTAGGACGAGTGTTACCGTCACGCCGACCGCCAAGCTGAAGAGCAGCAGGTTGCTTTCGGGTCCGGCGCGGAACGCGAACGAGAGCGCAGTTGAAACTGCTGGCGGGTGCATTGCATCGAGCAGAATCATCAACACGATGACGAGGATCATCGCCACACCGCCGGAAAGGTATCCGGCTCCGAGCGCGGCGTGCGTGGCAAAGCCGAGCAGCGCGGCTCCGACCTGTGCGAAGAGGAGTGTGCGCACCGTGTTAGCTTTGTGGCGCGGGTCGAGATAGATAAGGAACGCGCTTGACGCGAGCGATGCGAACAGAAGACGCTGACTACTCAAGACCTCGACAAACGCAAAGACGAGCAGCACTGTTAAGGTCGGCAGGAGCGCGAACGCGAACGCGAACTCGCCTTTCAGCCCTGACCGGTGACGCACCGCGTGGTCGGCTTCTCCGATTGGCTTCAATGTGTCCTGTTCACCGCTCATGCGCCTTCCTCGCCGCGCTCGTGCACACGTGTGCTCGTGGGCGAGCCGGTGCGGGAATAGGTCGGCGGTCGGTCTGCGTCACGTTTGACCTTACCCGTCGGCGGCGTGTCGGCGGAGAGTCCTTCGCGTTCTTCCTTCATCTCGCGTGACAGAAAGTAGTTGAGCGCCGTGCGTATGAAGGCGATAGCGCCGAGCTTGCCGATCTGTGTCCACGACGGCGCGATTGCCGTTGAAAGGATGTCCGCGCCGAGTTGGAATTCGAGCGAGAGCGCAAGGAAGCGCGCCAGCGTCAAACGTATCTCGTTGTAGCCTTCAAGCTGTGGCGGCGCGAGCGAACGGGTGAAACGAATTATCGCAGCAAGTATGCCGATGCCGATAATGATCGCGCCCGTCAACTCGACCGCAAGTTTCAACCACTGCACGAGGTTGAGAATTGTGGCTCTGGTGCAAACTCTGTCAATAAAGCAGCAAGAGCCGAAGTGGTCTCCAGATCACACTTCACGCCGCGAGCACTGCTGCCCAGACCTGTGGCACCCCTGCTCCCGCTTGGCTGATGCTTGCTGTGTTGAACTGCCCTTTCTTGATCTTCTGC
>JACDEG010000084.1 GCA_013816505.1 Pyrinomonadaceae bacterium
CTTGACCATCGAGCGGGTGCAAGCGTTCTTAGAAGATGTTTTTGCGCACGCGACGACGATACGGAATGTGCCGGCGAAGTTCCGCTATGAACGCGACCCGGAGGATGAACCGTACATCAACCTCGCGGCGGTCGCCGGGGCAGACTACATCGTGAGCCGCGACAGAGATTTGCTCGACCTGATGACCGGGACGAGCGTCGAGTGTAAAGAGTTTCGACAACGGTTTCGACCGCTCAAGGTAGTACAGCCGTTAGAGTTTCTCCGAGAAGTCGCGCCGGATCAGCCGTGAAATTCCGGCGATGCCCGTGCTACTTCTGCCGACGAGCAGGACGGCTCGCACTAGACTTATTCGGCTTCTCCACTTCGGACGGCGGCTTCTCTTTTTGCGCGGCGTCAAGTACGTCGAGCAGCCTCCGCGCACGCCCCAGAGCCTCGATATAGCGGCTCGTGCCGCCCGCCTCGCAAGCCTCGACCAACTTCAGGAGCGCCGCGTGTAGCTCGTCCACCGTGCCCGCAAGTCCGGCGTTGGTCGCCTTCAAACGCTCGACCTCCCGGCTCAATTCTTCGACGAAAACCAAACACCTTTTTGGTTTCGGTTCCGGTGTTTTATCGCTCATGGGTAAGCCCGCGCATCAAACGTTGCAACGGCGTCGGCGGGTGTGCCGCTCGTCTTTGGTCGTCGCTTAATTTCTCCGCAAGCCCGGATGTTAGCACGGCGTAAGGCTCAATCAGCCGCGCCAGTTCCGCAACCGTTGGCACTTCGCCGACGTTCGTGCCGACCCACAATACTACGGCGTCATGCTCCGGCGTTTCGTCATCTTCCTCTTGCTCACCGGCGACAATGCGCGCGGCACGGTCCTCTTCCTCGCGCTCGATCTGGCGGTCAATCACCTGCCCGAAATATGTTTCGAGCGCTGCGTCATAGCCGACCACAACGGTGAACTGTTCCGCGTTCTTAGCTTCAATGGTGTGCCTGCTCATACGTCCTACGACTCCCTTCGCGGTTGAAGTTTAGTTTTGCATTTCGTGCAGTTGTAGGTGCGTCCGCGCCGCATCCGGTTGTGCAAAATCGTCGTTACGGAGTGCGACTTGCACGCGCAGTAATAAGTGAAGCGGCGCACCCGGCGTGTGCTGGCGCGCGCCGTGTCATAACAGTGACAACGGCTCGGTTCGACATTCATGCGTTGCATCAATCGCTTCCATTCGTCGCCGTGTGGTCTGCCCTTCAAGCCGAGTTGATGCTTCCAGAGATGACACAGTTCGTGCGGGATGGTGTTGTCGATAAAGGCGGCGAAGTTCTCGCGGAAGAGCACCGTGTTTAAGCTCATGTGATTACGTTTGGTGTGCGCGCGCCCGGCACACCGTCCGCGCAAGGCGAGCGAGACGGTCGGCTCGATGATGCCGTGCCTCTCGCACAATTCGGCGATGCGCGCACGCGCCGCTCGTAGCAACTCGGCGTCGCCGAGCACCGACGCCGAAGACTGTGCCGCTGATTGTTTGGGCACTGTGTCGCGCATGACGTGGGATTGATCCTTATTCGTTATCTGACGCATAGCTCCGAGTCGTTCTCGGTATCGTCACTGTCATCGTGTGCAGTTTGCTCGTCGCGCGCTACGTCCTCGCGCTGGCGTTCGGCGATCCATGCGCGGATAGTCGCGCCTTCGATCACGCTGCCCTCGCGCGGTAGCCGTGCGATGAATTCGTTCTTGAATGCGATGTGGTGCAGCCACGCGAACCTGCTGCACGTGCCGCGCCAACATTTCACGGACGGTAAACCTTTGTCGTCGCCCGGCACGAATAGCTGAAGGACGTTGAGCGCGAAGTCGCTCGGACCACTGCCCGCGTAACCCCACTCCCAACCCGAAGGGCTGTGGTGAATGACGGTCGGGCGAATGTTGAAGTGCAACCGGCGCACCTCGCCGAGCCGATTCTCACCTGATGCATTTCCCTCGATGATTTCGCGGCGGCACACTATGTCTATGCTTTCTGAGTCAAACGGTAAATCGTAGCGGTCGCCCGTATCTTCCGCTTCTGTCGTGGGCTGATTATTGGTGTTCAGCATCAATCGTTCCCTTCTCTGGCTGTTGCTGTCATTTCGGTTTTCACATGAGGCAGACCGGGCGCTTCGTGTGCTCCGGTCTGCCTCATGCGATGGGCTTGTCAAGGCTTACGCCGTTTTCCTCATCTGCTTCTGCGTCGCCGGTTGCTTACCGCGCGACGGCTGTTTGCGGGGTTGCGGCTTTTTCGTCCTGATGGCTGTGACGTTGTTTTTAGCGGTCGGCTTCCTTGTTGCCTCTTCCTTCGTTCCGCTCGCCTCCGACGTGGTGGCGGTGACGGTCGCTTCTGTAGTGGCTGTCCCTTCCTTCTGCGGCTCGCTCACCGCCTGTTGCGGCGGCTGCTCGTACACGACCGGGCGTACACCTTTCTTGCCGTTCGTCACTGCGTCGAGGTACGCCTGATGCTCTGCCTTGTACTTCTTCGGGACTAGCTCAAGGCGCACCTGTGCATCTATCAGCGTGTGGTTAACGCCGCGCTCTTTCGCCAACTTCACGACCGGCTCTTAGTTGACTTGCGTGTGCTTGTACTGGTTAGCTCCGAAGTGGGCGAACGAGCACAGCATCAAGAATTGCGCGAGTTGCTTGTTATCCAGTTTGGCGAGTCGGGCGAGAACCTTGTCGGCGTTCATCCGCAAGTCTCTGACTTCCTTTTCGTCCCAATCTAACACCTCAAGAATCGTGCGCTGGTCGTCTGACGGGATGCGGCGGAAGAACTCCTTTGCAACTTCATTCAAGTGCGTTCTCTCGAACGGAAACTTGTAAGTTTTGAGGGCTTCGCTCATCACGCGCTTACGCGCGATCTCGTCAACGCGAATGTCGAATAACTCTTGCTTGCGCTTGCTGCGGCTCTCGACCGTGCCTCTCGTGCTCGTGTTGCTCGCACTGCTGCTGCCATTGCTCGTGCTTCCGATGTAGTACCTGCCAAGATGGTCTTTGCACGTCTTTTCGCGGCATATCCACCGCACGTGCCCGACCTCCGCGCCGTCAACGTAGATGGCGCGCTCGGCGTACTCGCACCGATCAACCTTCTTTTCGAGTAGTTGATACTGTGGCTGCGTAAGCACATCCTCGAATTGGGCGCGCGTGTCGCGGGAGTAGTACGTCGAGATATAGGGCGTCGGCGCGTTCGCTTTGACGTCGAGTTCGGTTTTCGTGATCTGCACGAATGTTTGCAGCTTCGTCCTGAAGCACGCGGGGTTGAGACACGTATCATTGTTCTTTACGTCCGCGAATAGACCGACGTTGAAGCCGGTGCGCTGCGGGCAAAGCAAGCACGTCAGACCGTCTTCGCGCAGCCGTGTGTCGTCCATTTTGAACGGCGCTTTGTGCAAGTTGAGATGGACGTTCTGCTGTATCCAGTCTTGTAAGTAACGGACGTGGCGGGCGGGCTTCTCTTTGTCGGGAACTTGCGTGTGCGTCTGCTCGCGCCCGTTCCAGACGTGCTTACGCTCGTAGCAGGCGGCGAGCGCGGGCGTCTGAATCTCCGGCGAGAGGCGGCAGATTTCGAGCGCGTGCGCGAGCGTGATGCGCTCCTGCCGGAAGTCGGTTTGCGCTTCTTCGATCAAGTTGGTCAAGGCGAGTCTGCGCGCGACGTAGCGCACATCTTTAGCGATGCGCTGCGCGATGTCGGCAAGGTCAAGCTGCGTGGCTTCCTTCAAATGCAGAAAGCCGCGCGCCTCGTCGAGCGGGTGAACGTCTTCGCGTTGCAAGTTCTCAATGATCTGAACCTGCAAAACTTCATCGTCGCTCATCTCGACGATGCGCGCCGGGATTGAAGGCTGCTCGGCTAACTTCGCTCCGCGAAAACGACGCTCACCGGCGACGATCTCGTAAGCTGGCTTACCGTCTGTGTGCTCGGCGGTCGGACGAAGAAGGATGGGCTGCAATACGCCGTGCTGCCGGATGGAATCGGCAAGGCTTTCGATTCCGTCTTGCGGAAAGTCTCGGCGCGGATTGGTCTGTGACGGCGTGATACGTGCGAGCGGTACAAAGTTGATGGCTTCCGCGCTGCTGTTGTTCTCGGTCTGCATCGGTGTAAACTCCTGTGTGTGTTAGAAACTCCGGTTTCGGGGTTAGGGCTGAGGGAAGCGTTTGGCGCGCTCACCTCAGCCTTTTTCGTTAGTATTCGTCGGGCAATAGCAAGGTGTAAGTTATCTGGAATCAAAGTAAGGGCAGTCTGTCTTCCACTGTAATTACTGGTTGATTTAGCATGGCTCAAGAGCGCCAAGCTTGGCGCTCTTGAGCCATGCTAAATCCGGAGGTCAGATTGCCATGAGCGACATCAGATGGACTCTCTATCCTCGCGTAGCTGCTTGCCCAGATGCCAAAGCCTGGATTGAGATTCAGCGCAAGTTGCTCCTTGCTCCTAAAACTATCGACGCTTACGCCCGCGCATTGAATGACTTTCTTGGAGTTTGCGATCATTTAGAGATCGTCGCCTCCTCAGCCACGAGAAGCAGTATTGCTTCTTATGTGGATGAGATGGTTCATCGCTCACTTCCGAACTCCCTCCATCCCAACACCGAGCACGCTGTCTGTGGTTTGGCTAACCGAACTATGCAGTTGCGTCTGACAGCCGTGCGCCTCTTCTTCGATTTCTTGATCGAGGTCGGCCTTCGTACTGACAACCCTGTCGGCCGCGGTCGCTATACACCGGCGAATGGCTTTTACGGCACACAACGAGGTCTGCTCCCAAGGTATGAACAACCGCCCTGGATTCCGAGCGATGAGCAGTGGGATCACTTTTTGAATGCGGTCCTGCGCGAAGAGTCATTGCGCAACCAGGTGATGGTCTTCATCTGCTATGACGGCGCTTTGCGCCGCAGCGAGTTGCTTTCGCTCACGCTCTCGGACATCGACTTTCCGCATCAAAAGATCACCATCCGACCTGAGGTCGCCAAGAACAAGTCAGGGCGGACGGTCTTCTATGGTGATGCCACGAGTGAGTTGCTCTGCAGCTACATCCAGCACCGCCAATGCCTTCTCAACTCCTGTTCGGGAGCACGCCCCGTCGAGCTCTTCATCTCCGAGACACATCGCAACCGCGGCCGTCCTCTGACCTATGAGATGTGGAACAAGATCGTCCAACGCGTGGCCAGACGTGCAGAGTTGCCGCTCTTCAAAACCCACACCTTCCGTCATCTCCGCCTGACAGACCTCGCGCGTTGCAAACTCGACCTACACGAGATCGCTCTCTACGCCGGACATCGGAGTTTTAAAACCACACACCAATATATTCATCTGAGCAACACCGAGCTTGCTGAACGAGTCCGGCAGGCGACCAAACACCTTGATCAGCGAAGAAGGCTGATGCTGGAGAGTAGCGCCCATGAAAACGCGCAAGGTGATTGCACGGCGACACCCGGTTGAGGGGCGACGCCTGATTGATGTTGAGCACTACGATCGCGACCCGACGCTCTCTGCCGTTGAGAAAGCAGAGCTGTCTTACCTCATCACGCGTCATTCCGGAGCCGCGGCAGGCCCATGGAAGGAACGCTCACGCGTCGGACTCAAAAGACTGACCGAACCGCTCCACGATGCATGCGACCTGATGCAGATCGACGCACACCGCCGGTGTCACGCGACTCGCGTCCTGATGCACGAGATGCACCGGCGGGGCATCTCTTTCTGGGCATGGAATAATGAAGAGTGGGTCGAGACTATTGGCCCGACGATGCCTGCTTTTGTGCAGCGACACGGCGGCAATGTCCAGACTGTCAGGCAGCCGATCTTCGGGATCGCTTACCTGCTCGCCCGTTTCACCGCCTTCGATCTGTTCTCAATGCATAGCGTCGAACTGACCACCTTGGCGATGACCGTCTTCGGTCAAGAGGCCATGACTTCAACGCTCTCTCGCATCATGCGCGTGCTGCTCGACTGGGGGTACAAGCCGAGTGTCCAAGGGAAGGTGCACACAGCTTTGGCTTACGCTTTTCTCACGCAGCGTAGCCCGCGCCTTGAAGATTTAACTTTCGAGCTACTGCAGTCGCTTTTTCAGAAACAGCAAACGAAGTACTCACTCGCGCATCTTTACCCGTTGTCGCGCGCCCTGGCTCATCTGAAAATTATCTGCGCGCCGCTGCCTTCTCATCGACAAAGCCGGCCGCTGCTGGAGAGGATCGACACGGTGGGTGTCGCCGCCGAGTGGGTGGCTTGGTGCTTTGCGTGGCACGAAAGATCAACGCTGACCAAAGGCATAAAAAAGCAAACTCTGTATACGCTGCTCCAGATCGGCCGCTGGCTCGCTGCAGAGCACCCACAGATTACCAGCCCCGAGCAATGGGACTACGATCTGGCCGCTGACTTCGTCGCCGCCGTCGATCAGTTGAAAGTAGGCGACTGGCGCTCGCCGCGCGCCGGGCAGTTGAGTGTTCAGGATGCCGGTAAGCCGCTGATGCCGCGCACGAAAGCGTCGTTCCTTTGCACGGCACGCATTTTCTTCGCCCAACTGCAGGACATCCCTCACCGGGTGAGTGGCGCAGCCGAGGCTCACACCATCCCGCGCCGCTTCAACCCTCTGCGAGCGTTGCGGACACCGCCTTCCATCAAGAATCTGATCGGACCTGACCCGCGCGTCATTGACGACAAGTTCTGGCTCAAGATCATCCATGCGACGGAGACTCTCGAGCCGTCGGACTTGCGCCGCTTCCAGCTGGCCATGTATCCCTTCGAGTTGGTTCGCGCGGTGGCCGTCACCTGGTGCTTATCGGGCCTGCGCGGTGACGAAATCCGCCGGTTGCGGGTTGGTTGTGTGCGTTCGCAGGTCGAAGACGGGATGCGAGCTCAGGCAGGCCAAGCTTTGCCAGACGATGGCCTGTGCTTCTTGAGCATTCCTGTCAACAAGACGGGCACAGCCTTTACCAAGCCGGTGCACTGGCTGATCGGGAAGAGGATCGCCGAATGGGAGCGCCTCCGCCCGCCGCAGGCTTCCGCGCTTGACGCGAAAACGAACGAGAAGGTTGATTTTCTTTTTTCTTATCGAGGGATCAGGATTGGGCCAGCCTACATCAACTTGCGGCTGATCCCGCTCATCTGTGCGAAGGCCAACATTCCGGAATTTGACGCGCGCGGCAAGATCACAGCTCACCGCGCCCGCGCCACACTCGCCACGGCTCTCTACAACGCGCCGGAAGGGCTCACGATCGGCGAGTTGGGCGAATGGCTGGGTCACAAGGATCTGCGCTCCACCCAACATTATGCGAAACTGCAACCGACAAGGCTGGCCAAGTCAGTTGCCAGAGCCAGTAAGAACTCACGTCTCGCGCAGGTCTTGGTTGATCCGGTGGCGGCATCACGAGGCGAACCCGCGATCTTCTACTACCTGGGAGATGGCAACTACTGCGCTAACCCCGCCTGGGCGACATGCGCACACAGAATGGCTTGCCTGAAATGTCCGATGTACGTGGCGAAAAATGTCGCCCAGCTAATCGAAGCGCGTGATGGGGTTTTACACCTGATGCAGGAAGTACCTCTGAGTAACGAAGAGCGAGATGTCGTTGAAGGTGATGTTAAAGCGCTCAATAGATACATTGAAAAGCGCAAGGATGTGTCACCGCCGCCCGTGCCGGATGAGCGCTATGTGTTCAATCCTGCCCCGCAGAAAGATCATGTCGTCAGATCTGTGAGTGACGGAAATACGAGTAACCTCTTGCATTCTGATTCTACCTAATCGTGCTGCTGCGGTCGGCTTCAGTGATGACCCACAGCCGCGCGCCCCGCGTCGTGCGGTACGCGCTCAAGATTCGCAAGTCGTGCTTGAGCGCGAGTTCATTTTCGCTCCGGTCGTGGTCGTCCAACTCGCCCCAATCGCCTGAGTGGTGACGCCGCAAAAACTCATGCGGTTGTTGGTGTGACGCTTCGAGGGCGTCTATCGCTCCGGGCGTGGCGACGACACAGCCCAACTCGAAGCTGATGCCCGTCGTGGTCGCGTCCGGTTGTGAAACGCTTACCGTCATTTCTGTTTCTCCTCGCGTGATTAAGCGCGCCCGCTAGGTTCAAAAGATGAGCAATTATATTCTTTTTGCTTTACAGTTGTCAAGCACATTATTATAAGAATAGGCTCTTTCTTGTTATCCTGTTGGTTGTTAAGACCAATTATTTTCGAGAGGTGAAGGGCGCGGGAGAATCACGCCCTCCTCTTTTCACTGGCGCACCTACGCCTTGCCGAATCGTGCTTCGAGCAATACATAAGCGGCGTTAATGCGTTTCATCTGCTGCGTCGCGTCCTGCTCGGTGATGCCGTTGGCGGTGGCGTGATCGGGGTGGAACTTCATGGCGAGCGTGCGGTACGCCCGCTTGATCTCGTTCCACGTCGCTGCGTCGGTGAGTCCTAAGACGCCGTGCGGCGATTCATCTTTCAGCACCTCGCGCGCCTCGTCCGCGCCCATCCGCGCGCGGAAGTTCTGCCGCCACTGCCACGCCGCACCGTAGCCTTCGCGGTCGGGGTCGTAAGTTTCGTAGCCGTCCATAAAGCCGCGCTTCGCCTTCTTCGTCATGGCGTCAACTCCTTATCAACGCTTCGTATGGCGTTTCGTTCGTCGGCAGACCGATGTCTTCGAGGTGCTTGCATCGGCGGCGGGTGCGGTAGCTCGGACAGCTACACCCCCAGTGCCGTTTCTTCTTGTGCTGCGCGATGATGTACACGCGATTCGAGGTTTCACTGTGAATCTCGAAACGGTTCTCCCACTGGTCGTTATCGCGCAACTGCATCGCTTGTGACACTCTCAAGACCGGAAGATTGTTGCTGGCTGTGTTCACATCTTGGCTCATTGCTTTCCTTCGCTCCTTATCTGCTTGTGAGTAGGGAGCGTTATTCGCGCGCCCTCGGCTTCCGTGTCTGGTGAGTCGTGACGGTCGAGGATGAAGTCGGCGGCACGCTGCGCGGCGCTCGCGGCGGTGACGATCAACCGCGAGTCTGCTTTCAGCACGTCAAGCCAGCCTTGAAGGTAGGCGGCTGAGTTCTCGAACGTGCTGCCGACCCCGGCTTCGGCGCACAGATAGGCGCTACCGAGTTCGGCGACGAGTTCTTCTCGCGAGTAGTCGCCGGAGCCGAACGGCGCGAGCGCATGGCTTCCCGCGACGCCCGCACGGTCAAGGCGCGTCTCGTGTCCGGTCGCGTGGGTGAGTTCGTGGAAAGCGACGGCGTAGTAATCGGCTGGCGTGTCGAACGTCTCAGGCTTCGGCAAGTTGACGCAATCCCTTGCGGGTGCGTAGAACGCGCTCGGTTCGTCGTGACGGATAGAGGGACGTTGCGGCATCGCTTCGATGATGCGGGCGGCACACTCTATCGGCGTGAATGGTTGTTCTATGCCTTGTTGCGGGATGTGCTTTTCTAAGCCTTCGGTCTGTTCGACATTGAAGACGCGGTAGTAGCGAAGCATCGGAATCCGCTTCGCCGTGCGCTCTTTGCGGGCTTCTTTCCTGTTCGTGCTATTAGCTTCATCGAACAGTTTCCAGAAGATGACAAGCTCACTCTTTGCGCCTTTGCACACTCGCCCGCCAAGCTGTTGCACCTGATTGAAGGTCAGCCAGTAGGGAGAGGCAAACGTTGTCGAACCGAGTAGCAGAAGGTTGACGCCGCGATACTGTTTTCGGCTTACGAGGTTGCGGGGACAATCGCCCCCGCACCACGTCTTACGCCACGGCGCGACACCCGATTGCAGTAGTGCAATCATTCGCTCGGTAACGATTGAATAAACGTCCGTGCTCATCGCGCCGCCGCTCCCTTCTCAAGCATCGCTGCCAGTGCTTCGGTCGCGTGGTGAATCCGGCGCATCATCGCGGAGAGATCGCACCAGTCGAGTTCGGAGAGGTCTTCGATGTTGTGGAGTTGGCGCGAGACGCCGCGCACATCCTCGTAGGCTTCGGTCAACTGCTCGCGGTTGACGATGACCGCCTGCGTTAATTCGATGGCTGCGAGCTGGTGGGTGGTTTCGGCTTGTTTATGGTCTGCCTGTGCCTTCAATTGCGGAACAAGGCGAAGCTCCGTTATGCTCATGACTCATCCTTTCGATTCTTAGGCGTCACTGTTTAGGGTTGAAGGGTCAAGGGCTTGCTGCGATCCGTTCTCCAGAAACAACCAACCAAAGGTTGAGGATTGGAGGCATAAACCGAGATGGTTTTTGATAACTTGATTACCCGTACAAGTGTGATTCTTGTCCCCTTGATGCAAGGGTGAGGCACATTCCCCACGGTAGAGACTGGTCATCAATCCGTGAAGCGGGAATGAAAGGCGGTCACTTCAAACCCAATGAGGAATCCCGTCGAGCAGAGTTGAATATGGGTAGGCACACGAACTCACGCCTGAATCGTCGTTACACCCAACAAGCCTACGTGGGTTATCGGCTTGATCCAAAATGGATATGGAGAAACAAAACAGATCAACCTTGATCTGTCAGGCTGGACAACTCTAGCCTTGATCCAGACTGCATCCCAAAAGTATCCCGGCGAACAGTGAGATCCTAAGTTCAACGTCAAACGGAAATCAGGAACGGAGTAACTCTCATGCGGCTCTCCTTGTTACTAAGCTTGAACAAGTAACGATGGAGCAGGTACCAACCGGAAGCTGCTGAAGAGTGGGATTGTTCAAGAAGCACGCCGATGGGAAAGCCACCGGATAAGCTGACGTGAACACGACAACCTGGAAGATATAAGTCCAAGTAGAAGCTCACATGCTATGACCACGGTGACTACAACGCCGATGGATGGATGGAACATGCTGCCCTGGAAACAGATCGAGCGTAGCGTGTTTAAGCTTCAAAAGCGCATATATCGAGCCGCACAACGTGACGATAGAAGAACAGTTCACAAACTCCAACGACTCTTGATGAAGTCCCGGTCGGCAAAGCTACTAGCGGTCAGGCGGGTAACTCAGGACAACCAAGGTAAAAGAACGGCAGGCGTTGACGGGGTCAAGTCACTTCAACCACTCCAAAGACTGAAGCTGTCAGATACCTTGACTATCACCAACAAAGCCACCCCGGTTCGACGAGTCTGGATACCCAAGCCAGGCACTAATGAACAAAGGGGGCTCGGGATACCCACCATCCACGACCGAGCATTGCAATCCTTAGTGAAGGCTGCTCTAGAGCCGGAATGGGAAGCCAAGTTTGAACCCAACAGCTATGGATTTAGACCGGGAAGGTCGTGCCACGATGCGATCCAAGCCATCTTCAATACGATCAGAGCCAAACCAAAATATGTTTTGGATGCTGACATTGAAAAATGCTTCGACCGAATCTGTCACAACGAGCTACTCAAAAAGGTTAACACCAGCCCGAACCTACGTCGGCAATTGAAGACGTGGCTTAAAGCAGGTGTGCTCGACAACGGCAAACTGTTTCCCACCGCAGAAGGTACGATGCAAGGGTCACCGCTTTCGCCGTTGCTCGCCAATATCGCCTTGCATGGATTAGAAGGGGTAATAGCTGAAAAGTTTCCACGCAAAGGAAGCTGCTTTATGCCTCCCATCGTCATACGCTACGCCGACGATCTCGTGGGGCTGCACGCCGACCTCGACGTAATCAAGCAATGCGAAGAAACAACCAATGAATGGCTCAAGCCAATGGGACTGAGACTCAAACCAAGTAAAACCAGGATCACTCATACTCTGACAGTTGAAGAGGGCGAACCTGGTTTTGATTTCCTCGGTTACAACATCCGACAATATCCAGTCGGCAAGACAAAGTCTGGACGAAGTAATCACGGGAAACCACTTGGTTTTAAGACCCTCATCAAGCCAAGCAAGACGGCGATCAAGAGACACACGCAGCGACTGCGGGAGATAGTAGACACCCATAAACACGCGGACCAAGCGGGATTAATCAAAAGCTTGAATCCGGTGATTATAGGATGGACTAATTACTACTCGACCGTAGTCAGCAAAGTAGTGTTTTCGGTAATCGGTAGAAGCTTGAGAAGGATGCTGTACGCTTGGACAACCCGTCGCCATCCGAATAAAGGTAAGCGATGGATGGCACGCAAATACTGGAGACATGCTGAAGGTAGAGGCCGCAAGTTTCAACCTACCGAGAGCGGAGCCAAGTTGTATCAACACCACGAGACTCCGATCAGAAGACATGTCAAGGTACAAGGCGCAAGCAGTCCATACGACGGGAACTGGGTCTACTGGAGTAGCAGGCTGGGCCGACATCCTGAAGTGCTAACAAAAGTAGCCACACTACTGAAGAAGCAAAAAGGAAAATGCCCGGAATGTGGATTATTCTTCAGGAATGAAGATGTCATCGAGATAGATCACATCATCCCCAAAACGGCGGGAGGACGTGATGCATATTACAACCGACAACTTCTACATCGACATTGCCACGACGTGAAAACGGCCAGAGATCACGAAATGCTGGCTGAGTAAGTACAGATGACAACTGCCAGGTTGTTGAGGAGCCGGATGAAGCAAAAGTTTCACGTCCGGTTTTGAAGCCGAGCGGCGGGGGCGACCCCGTCGCTTAGGCAGCGCGAGTGTTACCAGCACTCGTCCAAGCCCGCTTATTTTTAGCGGGTTACTTCGTTCATCCGCTTGACCAACTTGTAAGCCGCGCGGTGCTTGCACGGGAAACCTTCGTTGAAAGCCTTGCATTGACATACGTCGTCGGTCGCTTCGTACAACTCGCTTGAATCGCTCCAGAATAAAAGCGTCCTTCCTGTCCAGTGCATCGGTGTCTCAGCTTTGATCATTCGGGCGGCGCGAACGATGGCGGTCTGCCAGCGACGGCTTTTTGCGTGAGCTAATTCCGCTCCGACGATTCGCTCTAACTCACTCGCCCCGATTTCGATCATTGCCGCCTTCGCTTTCATGCTCTCGAATCTAATTTGCTCGCGCTCAACCGATGTCGTTAGATTAACATTATGCTTTACAGATGTCAAGCATAATCTGAGTAGGATGTTCTCTTTCCTTTCTGTGTTCTGCTAACTCGCGGCGGCTCGGAAACGCTATCTTCAATGGTTATTCGCAAGGCGTCGCTCCCTCACGGGCGAACAATTGTGATTGACACCTGTTAAGCAGCGGACGTAGGATGAGCTTATGAACGCTCAGCCACAAGACTTGGTGACGGTGGTACAGGCGGCGAAGGAGTTGGGCATCTCGCGGATCGCGGTCTATCAGGCGATACAGGAAGGGCGCTTAGAGTCCGTCGAGGTGCTCGGCAAGCTGGGCATCCCGCGCCGCGCTCTAAAGAACTACCGCCCGAACGAAACGAGGGTGCGCGCCGGGAAAGAGCGCGCCGCCAAGTCGCAGCCGGGCGCGGGCACTAAGACGACGAAGAAAAGCAAGCGCGGTTGGTGACGACGATAACCCTCGCCGTCTTCGCCGAAACGATGAGTAAGAAAGGTAAGCCGAAGACCGCATCCACCAAGACCGATAAACTCGTCGCCAAAGGCGGACGGGGTATAGTTGGTTACGATGCGGCGTTGAGTGACATCGTCGCCCTTCTCGAACAAGCGCGGCGGGCGTCGTCGCGTTCGATTAACGCGGTGATGACGGCGACTTATTGGGCGGTCGGGCGACGGATCGTCGAAGAGGAACAAGGGGGAAGAGGACGGGCGGCGTATGGCGAGCAGTTGCTGGAGCGCTTATCAGCCGACCTCACAAGGCGTTTCGGGCGCGGCTTTGGGTTGATTAACCTGCAACAAATGCGCCGTTTTTACCTCGAACGTAAAGACATAAAGATTCATCAGACAGTGTCTGATGAATCTCCGAGTTCGACCGAGCAGCCCGCGATTGTGCATACAGCGTCTGCACAATTTAGCATCGCCGAACTCTCCGCTCGCTTCCCTCTTTCGTGGTCGCAATACGTCAGACTGTTGAGTGTGAAGAACGAGAACGCGCGCGCGTTCTATGAAGCGGAAGCCCTGCGCGGCGGGTGGACGGTGCGTCAACTCAACCGGCAGATAGGTTCGCAGTTCTACGAGCGCACGGCGCTGTCTCGGAACAAAGCCGCGATGCTCAAGCGTGGCGAACGGGCGGAAGCTGGAGACGCCGTGACGCCGGAGGAGGAAATCAAAGACCCATTCGTGTTGGAGTTCTTAGACCTCAAGGACGAATACTCCGAGAGCGACTTGGAAGAAGCACTCATCCGGCAGCTTGAAAACTTCCTGCTCGAACTCGGCGGCGATTTTACTTTCGTCGGCAGACAAAGACGGCTCCGTATCGGCGACCAATGGTTCCGCGTTGACCTCGTGTTCTTTCATCGCCGTCTGCGCTGTCTGGTCATCATTGACTTGAAGTTGACGGAATTCTCCCACGCCGACGCCGGGCAAATGCACATGTACCTGAACTACGCGCGCGAGCACTGGACACACGCGGACGAAAACCCGCCCGTCGGCTTGATCCTCTGCGCGCAGAAAAACGAAGCGGTCGCGCGCTACGCGCTCGACGGGTTGCCGAACAAGGTGCTCGCGGCTGAGTACCGCACGACGCTGCCCGCCGAACAAACGCTCGCTGCGGAGGTAGCTAAGACGCGCAAGTTACTGGAAGGGCGAACAAAGGCAAGGTAGGGCATGGGAATCGAACAACTTGTCAAAACCGATTAATCGTGCAACAAGCCATCTGAGGTGGTCGTGTCAAGCAGAATCTTCCGCTCATGCCCCAACTGTTGCCACCGCCGGCACCAACACCGAACCCTTATTGCGCAAGACTTCCATATAGCGCGCTTCGTCATAGTTCGTCCGTGTCTGCCAGCAGCGGTAGATAATCCTGATCCACTTGTAAGCGAGCGCACGGACTGCCGCTTGATGGCTCTGCCCCTTGGCTCGTAACCCCTGGTAGTAGGCCTTCGCCCAGACACAGTGCCTGATGCTCTCACCCGCATATTCGACGAAGGATTGCCGCAGGAACTTCGGACAGAAATAGCGCCACCTGATCCATTCTGACTTCCCACTTCGCTCAATGACCGGAGCCACCCCGGAGTAGCGCAGCAGTTCATCAGCACTCGCCCACCGCTCACGCCTGGTGCCCATTGCCGTCAGCAGCCGGGAGGCGTACACCGGGCCGGCACCCGGCAGCGAGGCGAACACCTCGTAGTCCGCATGCGCCTGGCACAACTCAGCGATCTCGCGGTCGAACTCTTTAATCGCCGTCAGCGTGGTCTTCATCTGCGCGGCAAGGGCTTTGACCATCACTACCGAAGCGTTGATCACCGCGCCGTCGGTCGTCAGCGCCGTAGCTGCGGTGATCGCGTCCAGGCGCTTCTCGATGGTATCGGTGCGATGTGACTTGTGCTCGCGGAAGAACTTCTCTAGAGTTGCCCGTCGCACACCTGAGAGGGCGTCAAGGCTCGACCATCTGAGCAGGAAGTCGCACACCAGCACCGTTGTCATCTCAGGAAACCACGCGAGAACCTGCGGAAAGTAGCCCTTGAGCAGTGCGGTCAGGCGGTTGCTGATTCTGGTTTGGTCGCCAACCAAGCGGCGGCGATGTTCGACCAGGAGTTGCAGCGTGCGGGTCGGCTGATCATCAGGTCGCCACGGCTTGAGACGATCTCGGTGATGAACGAGTAACTCAACGAGGTACTCGGCATCGGTCGGATCATCCTTCGCTCGTGAGGGTGAGAAAGCTTCGCGGAACTTGGCTAATGTCTTCGGGTTGATGGGATAGAGCACTAGGAAGTCGTACTTCAATAACGCGTAAATGAGCGGGCCTCTGGATTGTTCCAAGCAAACGGCGATGGGTGCTCCACCAAAGCGTTGGCGGAGGCCGCGGGCCCATTCATTGAGCGACTCCGGGGTGTGCTTGATGACGGATGGTTCGAGGCTTCCGGTGGCAGTGTCAACGAGGCACACATCGTGCTTGGTGTCCGACCAGTCGATGCCGATGAGAGCGGCAAAGTGTTCAGCGAGTTGTTCCACGAGCGTTCTCCTTTGAGGTAGTTAAGATCAGGGTCACGGCAGAAGGTGGAACATGCTGGCCTTGGCTCAAGCGAAGGTCTTATAGTAGAGCCGTTCATTAAACGGCAGCATCTGAGTATTCGTTTGGTGAGCACAAAGCGCCGAGCGGGTGTGCGACAAGCTTGTTACAGGCGTCTGAAGCGCCGCAGGTTGCAGAGTCGTCACACCCACTCAGCATGTTCCATCCCCGCTGTCAGAAGTTACAGCAAAGATGACCTGCGTACACCTATAAGCTGTTGCA
>JACDEG010000518.1:0-1552 GCA_013816505.1 Pyrinomonadaceae bacterium
GATTTAGAGCGGCAGAAGCAGACGCGCAACCAGGTTTTCGCGCAGGAACTCGGCTCGCTGAAAGACCGCGAGCGGTTGCTCGATGAGAAATTCCGTGAGGCTCTCAAGCGCGCCGACAAAGATGACACGAGGCCGTTCAGGAATCCGCTCGATATTGACTAAGGCCGGCCAGAAGTTATCCTTTTCCGACATGCTGCAACTCAGACCCGCCCGACTGCAAGACACGCCCGGCGTTCTCGCGCTCGTCGCGGAAATTTATCGGGAGTACGAGTGTGTGCTCGACGCCGAAAATGAAGAGCCGCACCTGCTCGCGCCGGGGGCTTACTTTCGCCGGAGCGGCGGTGAGTTTTGGGTGGTGGAAGAGAATGATGTGGTTAAAGCAACGGTGGCCGTGTCGCTTCACGGGGAGGCCGCCGAGTTAAAAACGCTCTACGTGCATTCGTCGCTCCGGCGTCAGGGATGGGGAGACCGGCTCGTGACGCTCGCAACGAAATATGCACGCGGGGCGGGGAAGTCGAGCCTCATGCTCTGGAGCGACACGCGCTTTCTCGACGCCCACCGTCTCTACCGGAAAATGGGTTTTAGCGAGTGCGGTGAGCGCGAGTTGCACGACTCGAACAACTCAAGGGAGTACGGCTTTACGAAGTCGCTCCTGTAGCGGCGCGGATGCGAAACCGTTCTGAAACAACCGCTGTTATGCTTTCAGCGCCTGCTGCACCGCAGCCAAAACTTTTTGGTCTGATGGAAACTTGATCCAGCCTTTCTGCGCAACAACCCGATCATCCACCCAGACGGTGAACTCTCCGCGGTCGCCTTCAATCAACTCTGACTCGACGCCGATCTCGCGTTTGATTGTCTCCGCCACACGGGCGGCGCGCGGACGAAACGACGCTCAAACCTTACAAAACTGTATACGCACTCGATTCATAATACTGCTCCTGATTACTTACCTTACGCGTAAGCCATTTCTTAGCCCGCGCGAGCGGGCGACGGGAATAAAGCCCAGTACGACGCGAGAGCGGAGTGCTGGGTGAGATTAACAAAAAGACGTGTGAGCTATCGGAGATAGCGACAGACCTGCCGCCCGCTCGACGCGGGCTTGGATGATGTGTTGCGCGATTCCCCGCGCTTGCCGCAGGGCGGCTTCGCACTGTGGCTCTATGCTGTCGCCGTCTTCGACGGCTGAAATAATACACCGCGTGCTTCGCAATCTTCAGCTCTCACGCGCCAATCTTTCCAGCGCGTCTCCCGATAAACGAAAGGTCGTCCAGTCGTCCATCGGAGTAGCGCCCAAGTTCTGGTAAAACTTGATGGCCGGTTCATTCCAGTCTAACACCGCCCATTCCAGCCGGCCACATTGTCGCTCTTTCGCAAGCTTGGCGAGATACGCAAGCATCGCCCGTCCGATGCCTTTCCCGCGCGACTCCGGCTTAACGAACAAGTCCTCCAGATAAAGACCCCGGCGACCGACGAACGTCGAGAAGTTATGAAAGAAGACGGCGAAGCTGACAGGCTCATCTTTGTCATACCCGATGATCGCTTCGGCACCCGG
>JACDEG010000518.1:1562-4550 GCA_013816505.1 Pyrinomonadaceae bacterium
GACGCGACCCGAACAATTCCTCTCGGAGCACATCTTCGGTGGCCGACACTCTGTCGGACAGACGCTCGTACTCGGCCAATTCTCGGATGAAAGAAAGAATTAGCGCGACATCCTCTTCGATGGCGGTGACGATTTTGAAATCATCAACAGACATGAGTGCCGGCATCTCGTTTTTAGTCATTGATGCACAAGTTCACCTTTATACCGCGCGGCTGTAGCGTCCGGCACTCTTCTCAGGCATCCCGCGCCTCATCGTAAAATCCTGCGCGGCAATACGACTCATCGAGCAATTCCACAGGATGGCAGACGCGCAAGCGGAGTCCGGCGAGACGCGCGCCCGCTCCGATCTGCATGTGACAGCCGGGATTCCCGGTCGCCAAAATCTCCGCCCCCGTTTCTTTGATGTGCGCGAGCTTTTCGCCGAGCACGCGCGAGGACATCTCAGGTTCCAAGAGATTGTAAACTCCCGCGCCGCCGCAGCAGACGTCGCTGTCTGTGAGCGGCGCGAACTCAAGCCCGGCAACCGCGCGCAGCATTTCGAGCGGCGCTTCATTTGCGCGCTGACCGTGCAGGAGGTGACATGAAGCGTCGTAGGTCGTGCGCGCCGACTCGATTTCGGCTCCCGCACGAACTCTCGTCGCTCCCAACTGTTGGCTGACATCGCGGATGCGCTCACTAAACGCTTCGGCGCGCGCGGCATACTGTTCGTCGTGCGCGAGCAGATGACTGTATGAGGCGAGCATCGCGCCGCAGCCGCCGGCATTGGTAATAATCGGCGCGGTGTTGTCGGCGAAGGTGTCAATGTTTCGTCTAGCAAGTTGCCGCGCGCCGTCTAAGTCTCCGGCGTGCGCGTGCAGCGCGCCGCAGCACACCTGGCCTCGCGGCGTATCAACTGGGCAATTGTTTGCGGCCAGCACACGCTCGGTAGCGCGGTTGACGCGCGCAAACAATCCTTCCATCACGCATCCGGTGAAAAGCGCGGCGTGACGTTTCTCACCAGCCAAATTTAAGTCGTCGCCGTTTCTTACGGCGGGCGGCGTAGTCGTCCGGTTACGACTCGTCGGGTTTTTATCGCTCGCTTTAACTCGCGCGCGATTCCTGTTTAGCTTTGCCGCCGATGAACTGTCGAGCAGCGCGAGCGCGAACTCGAGGCGCGGCGAGATGAAACGCGCGAGTTTCGTCTTCAGCAGTAATCCCGGCACACCCGCCTCACGCGTGAGCCGCGCGGCGGCGAACGCGAGGCGCAGACGTGAGGGATGAAGCCACAAGTGACGAAGGATGAAGTGCGACATTCTTCCCGTCAGACCTTCGCGCCTGCCGCCGCCGGCGATGTCCGCGCGCGCGGCTTCTAACAATTGTCCATACTGCACTCCAGAGGGACACGCGCTCTCGCACGCGCGGCATCCCAAACACCGATCAATGTGGCGCGTGAACGAGAGAGAAGAAAGCTCCAGCCTCCGCTCCTCGACGGCGCGCATCAGGTAGATGCGCCCGCGCGGGCTGTCATTCTCGTCGCCCGTGTGAACGTATGTCGGGCAGGCTTCGAGACACAGGCCGCAGTGGACGCACGCAAGCAGCTTGTTTTCTTCAATCGCTAGAGCGTTGGCGAGTTGAACTGACATCTGAAGTACCTGCCTACATAGGTTTGAAGAAACTTGCTACCCCGAGGGCGATTAGAAGACTGCCAATAACGATTAGCATAACACTGAGTAAGGAGCCATTTAGAAGACGTTGTGCTTCACGGTCTTCATTATTTCCGACCAGCCAGATCGGCCAGAATCTAAGGAAGCGGGTCATTCTTTTGTCTGAAATCTTCAGAAGCATCTTCCAACCGTAATAATTTAGTAGCACGCCAATTCCTATTGACACGAGGCTCTTCATATCACGTTAATTAACCGAAGCGTGCGCGTAATTCATGCGGCAATACGCCAACGTGCTAAGTCTATCGTTTCTTTGACTTCGGCGATTGGCTTGCCTTGTTTGTAGTTGCTCCAAGCGATGACTTGATACAGCCAAACACTGGCGATGACGAACGCCCCGTTACGACGTAAGCCCTTCGTCGGACAGTCCTTGTAAGCCAACCGCTTGCATGATGCGTTGAAAGAGTAATTCAATGGTTTCTTTCCGCAACGCGAATAAGTCATGCTTCCAAGTTCTGTAACTGGGCGGCAATTGCTTCGGTGTCAACAGCCACCCGCCCCGCTCGGCATAAGCTGAGACCAACTCCGGCGAACCGAAACTTGTATCGCCCAACAACAACGAGGTCACAGGCATCCGGCTCGCGCGCAAAGCTTCGAGAGCCAGATGCTCTTCGTATAAGTTGTTTGGCTGCCACGTCGCAAACAAAGGTATCGGAGCCGGCAGCAGTAAGGTCTGCAACAGGAGGCGATAGCCCTGTACCCAGCCCCGATAACCGCTTTTGCTCCACCGGCTTTGCGTATCAACGTTTCGCAAATGAAGCGGAATAATACCCTGTTTACGCTGCTTATGATGCCACAGCGGGCCACGGGACTTGTACATCCGACCGTCAATCGCGCTGGCGACTTGCACCTCTGCCGATGGCTCGACCTCAGCGACAATGCGTTGACCGAGAGCGGCCACCTGAGTTTCAGCCTCCGGTTGCAAACTGTTAAGCCGACGTTCAATGGTGCGGCGATGCGGGACAGTTTCAAAGCCAAGTTCGCGGCGCAAGTACGAGTCTTTTTCCAACAGCCGCCGTAGCTCCAAGCCCTTGAAGGTGCGTAACGTGACCGCCACGACGGCTAGCAGCAAGAACGAGAGGGCGGTATATGTGCGCGGGCGACCCGGCTTGCCTATGACCTCTAGTTCTAGGTAGTGTGCCTTCACCTGTTGCACTAAGAGCAACAGGTGATCGGGGAGTTGAGATTGTTGGTTGCTCATCACTCCCAATAATCTCAGAAATCACGCGATTTCTGCTCCCCGATCTAATTACGCGCACGCTTCAATTTAATTACCGCCTTCTGCCCG
>JACDEG010000519.1 GCA_013816505.1 Pyrinomonadaceae bacterium
CCGAAACGCACCACTCTCGGTCGTCGCGCCAAATAAATGTGACTGAAGGACGCCTTAACCATTCATCCCACTGATTGAGCGGAAAAGGTTTGATACCGGTAAAGCGCTCGATTGAGTAATCACACGCTGAAGGATGCGAGAAAGCAAGGCTTAGGTAACAGGTCTCATAAACTTCAACATGGCGGCGGATTTCGCCGGCAATCCAGTTGTTCCATTCCCTACCGCGCGTCAGCGGTAAATCCACAACCCAGCTTTGCGCCACACCGCCAGGAACCATCCACGCCAGCGAACGCGGAACGATCACAATCAAATCCAGCTCATGACGTTTATCTATATAATATTGCGCGTTAAGCAACTTAAGTAAAGCATGACCGTAGACTGTGTCAAGGCAGTTGAGCAGCACTGCCCTCTTGCCCGCTTGACCTTGATTGCCACATTGCTTGTCTACTTCGATTGACATCCCGACCGGCTCATTCGTCCTTGCCGCGAATGATTCTTGTAGCCAGTCAGCAAACCAATCTGCATTTTCGAAATCGTTATAGACTTTTCCTGTTCTACGATCTAACAACATCGGTGTGTACAAGGCTTGTCCCACCGGTAGGTCGCCGTAAAACTCGTCTCCACACTGCTCACATATTAATTCCGCCAGACAGCGCATGCCTGGAATGTGCCAACCTACTGTCTTCAGCAATAACTTGCAACGCGGGCAGGTGTGCCTGACTTCGTTTGCGGTAAGAGTGGGATGTAGTTGGATCACGACCGATCAACCTAAAATGTCCGACCGCTCGGATGTGCTGCCGCCGAATCTCAAGGTGCTTAATTAAATTGTTGCAATGTGCATTGAGAACTGTGCATGCTCGACGCTCGCGCGTCCGGGAAACGTTGGATCATTGGGGATGATGTTGCGTAAACGATACCCCACTCGTTTAAGATAAAGCTCAATGTCCTCTGGGCTATTGCCCATATCGAAAGTCGTCTGACCAAACTCGAAAGCCAGGCAGCGGATGCGCCGGCGCTCCATCATCTTTCTCGCTCCGAGCATTACTTGATATTCGGCTCCTTCAACATCCATCTTCAGCAGGTCGATGTACTCAATACGATTCTCTTCGCAATAAGCATCAACAGTCGTGACGCTTACTTTCTCGACGGTCGGCGCTTTGACGTGGATGCCGTAATTCGCCAGGGGGCGTTTCGCTAAAGAGCTCCATCCTAAATGATCTTCGTCGTAAACATGCAAGCTTTGCATGCCTACTCGATCTGCTAAGGCAACGCGGTTAAGCACGACGTTATTCCGCTTAGTTTCACGACACACCGCAGTGAGTCGTTCAAAGCAATCAGAGGCCGGTTCGAAGGCGTGGACTATGCCCGTTCCGACAAAGCGCGAGAACAGCAAAGTCATTTCACCGACGTTTGCGCCTGCATCAAATACCGTCATTCCTTCCTGCAAAAAATTCAGGTAAAAAATCTGTTCCGCGCGCTCTACTTCATGCGGTGAAGCAGGAGTACCGTTTCGACGAGCAGTCAACCGCAGACGCAGGCTTTCAATCGGAGCTTTGATACTTTTCATCTCTGCTTGCTACTTGCCACTTGGCGGTTTTAGTCAGTGAAGCGGCGTCGACCCTGCCAGAACTTCCGCTTTTACTCCAGTTTCAAGTTGCCAGTGCGCTTCGACCAGGCAGCAACCGTGCGTCGCTGGCGGCACTTCACCCGTTCCGTAGAAATCTCCATCAACCACCGTGAATTCGGCAGCGTCCGCCAGCATGTCCAGGTACTCTCCGTTGTGCATGACACTGACACCAATGCGGTATGTGGCGGGTGCGAGCGGCAGCCGCGGCAGGCAGCACACAAACGCCCCGATGTGCGGAAGCGTCCCGAATTCATCTCCGGTCAAGCGATTGTGTTGCAGAAATACCGGAACATCCAATTGCGTGGTGACGATCAATCCGGCAATGATGGCAGACGAGTTGAAACTTCGTTCCGCTTCATAATGAAGATAAATTTTGATGTTCTGTCCGGAAGCGATGACATCAAGTGGTCTGCCCTCGTCGTCTTTGATCTCGATGTCAACGATCTTGATAGCGCTGTTGCCGACGCGGTCAGTCCGTTCGCGCAAGCGTTCGGTTCTCAAATCAACGCTCGTCAAATACTCTGCCACCGCGCCCGTTTGCGTACCGGCATACTGAATTGAACCGCCGCTTAAGACTATCCCGCGGCGACAGAGATTCGCGACCGCGGCCATGTTGTGCGAGACAAAAAGGACTGTTCTTCCGACGCGAGATACGTCGTTCATCTTCCCCAGACATTTTTTTTGAAACGTTATATCGCCGACGGCGAGCACTTCATCAACAATCAATATATCCGGTTCCAGATGGGCCGCGACCGCAAAGGCCAGGCGCATGTACATTCCGCTTGAGTAATGTTTGACCGGAGTGTCTAAGTATTTTTCTATTTCAGCGAAAGCAACGATTTCATCAAACTTGCTTTTGGTTTCCGACCGACGCATACCGAGAATCGCGCCATTCAAGTAAACATTATCTCTGCCGGTCAATTCCGGATGGAACCCTGTGCCTACTTCCAAAAGACTACTGATGCGTCCATACAGTTCGACATGTCCGGTGGTCGGCCCAGTAATGCGCGATAATATTTTTAAGAGCGTTGACTTACCTGCGCCGTTTCTTCCGATGATGCCGACAACATCGCCTGGATCGACCTCAAAACTAACATTTTTCAGCGCCCACACGTTTCTGTCGTCAGAGTTAAGACTTTGGCGGCGCAGTCGTTTGAGCGGCCATCGCACCCTTTCGCTAAATAATTCGCGCAACGTCGCATAGGATTGTGGCCGGTTCCCGACGCGGTATTGTTTACTCAAATTCTCAACTTTAATGATCGGCTTCATGCGCGTTTGCAAACTGAGTGTGCTTTCAAAATGCGAACTGCTACACGAACGACGAAAGCAATCCTGACTCTGAACCTGTAATTATTAGACAACTTGATTTCAGGGCATAGCGTATCTGACAATTTCATCAAACTTTGCCGCCCATTGCTGATACGTGTGATCGCGCAGGGTGCGTTGCTGGCCTCGGCGAGCAATCTGTTGTCGCTCGTCCTTGTGGTCAAGTAAGTACTTCGCCTTTTCGCTGCATTCCTCAGGGCTACGGTAAGTTACTACTTCAATTTCGGGATCAAAAAGCGTGGCGATGTTCGCTCGCCAATCGGTCAACAAACAAGAGCCAACACCCGTCACCTCAAACAATCTCATGTTCGAAGCGCTGACCGGCGAGATGTCTATGTGCGTGTTCAAACAGACGCGGCTATCATGAAGCTGTTGATACATCGCGCACCCGAAGAGCGCAGGAAGTGCTCGCGCTGCGATAGCTTTATCAATTGTCGGTGGCAGCACCGGGCGCACCTTCCAATGTGCGGCTCGCCTGACGAATGGAGTCATCGCGAGCAGCGTCGCCGGGACACCCCAATTTTGTGCCGCTCGGATACTATCGAATGCAATCTTTTGAAGTTGAATACGCCTCAGTTTTGATGACGGTAGGGGGCGTTCGACCTCAGCCCAAATACGCAGATCAGTCGCCCCGACCAGCGAGGAAAGTAATCGCTCTCGCTCATTATGAAATTTAGTTTGTTTGACTAATGAGCCGACAAAAGCAAAATCCGTCGTCGGCGCGGTATGAGTATTTATCCGCTCTAGAATTTGTGGCGCGAATGCAACATTGAGATGAAACGCCTGATGGCCTTTTGCACGAAAGTCGCTGACCAACTCCGGCACGCATGACAGCACGGCATCATATTCATGAAAAACAGATTCATCCGAGTAAGGAGCGCTGCACCACCCGACGACTAATTGAATCGAAGGATTTTCGGCTCTCACGCGCTTGAGGAAATCTCCCGTGAAAACCACATAGTCAGCAACGAACAGGACGGTCGGACGAAACGCTTTGATTTGCGCGGCAGTAATTTCAAGCAGCCAATTGCCATCATCGTATTTGATCCCGTTCTCAGTTGCCCAACGCCGCTGCATCGGTTCGGCGTTGGATACTATCTCGTCCGTTTGATAGCCGATCTTCTCTAATTCAGTTGACCAAAAATCAGCCGCTGCAAAACAGTCATCCATTAACGCTCTGTGTTGCGTGACATAAGGTTCTTCGGTCAGAAGCGGGCGGCCGGCGTAAAACTGACTTAAGTAGCGTGAATAATAAGTACGAATCTTTTGCAGCCGCACTAACGTGTCACCCCTCGCCAGGTTCCCATGCCAGACATGAGCATCAACTAGATTCGCTTGCGCCTCTATTAAGTCAGTAGTTCATCAACCGCAAAGTTTCAACGAGCATCATTACTACTCAGATTCATGTGGAAGATAAGATGCCCCGTTGAGTTATCGACGCCTGTTTGTGTGAACCCTAACCTGGTAGCGCTTTTAGCGGGCACATTGTCCGGATGAGCTTTATACATAATTCGGTGGACTTTGCGCATACGGCAAATCACCTTTGCAACCTCGACGGTCAGTGTCATCAATCCGTGGTTGCGGTGCTGCTC
>JACDEG010000085.1 GCA_013816505.1 Pyrinomonadaceae bacterium
CCGCGGTTTAGTCCAACCATTAGTTGAAGCCGACACGCTGACGCGCGCTCGCTTTGCTGCGCGTCCGCGCACCCCTGCGGGGATGCTCGGATGCGGCTTAACTAAGCGTTCGCTGTCTCGCTTGAACCCGAAACGGATTGTTTGTTGAGAATTGATTATGCGCGATGTTAAATTTTATCTTCGTGATCGAGATGCCGACGTTGTTCGTGCGTGGACGAAGCACTTTGCCGATACGCCGCAAGTTGAAGCATCGCAAGGCGACATTTTCGACGTTCCCGCCGATGCGATTGTTAGTCCCGCAAACAGTTTCGGCTTTATGGACGGCGGCATTGACCTTGCTTACAGTTATCGCTTTGGTTGGCAACTTCAAGAGCGACTTCAGGAACTTTTACGTACGGAACACGACGGAGAGTTGCCCGTTGGTGATGCCGTAATTATTGAAACTGGAGACGCAGATTATCGTTATCTCGTGAGTGCGCCGACGATGCGAATGCCGATGATTGTTTCAAACACAGTCAACGCTTATCTTGCTTTTCGGGCGACGCTTCGCGCCGTACGAGAACACAACCGACGAGGCGAAGATAAAATCCGAAGCGTGTTGTGTCCGGGCTTGGCGACGGCAACAGGCGCGATGAGTCCCGAAGTTTGTGCGCGTCAGATGTGGGCGGCTTATGCAATTTGCGTTTTAGGACAGATGAACAGTCCGCAAGCATTGTGGGAAGTTTCGGACGAACATCAGCGATTAATAAGAGCCGATGACTAACGGCGACAGCGAACAAGTCAGGTATGAAAGTCGAAGTCAAACGCAGAGGTCTCCCTCCCCGCCGAAATCTGCCCGTCTAATTTCGGAGGGCTGCCGTCGACTCGCCGGCTGGCGGCGTTCTGTCCCGACCCGTACCTCTGGCAGCTAAGCGATACCGAGCAACTTGGCGCATGCGTCGAACCTTCCCGCAGGCTTGTTCATGAGCTCAGTCAGGTATCGGAGACTACGCCGCTTCTGTAGCGGCGGCCGATGGTTCGATTGGGCTTTTGCCGATGAAGGCCTCGCCCATTGGATGGGACTCGGATCAGCCACCGCGCTTCATGGATGACTGCTCCGGCCCAAGACTTTGTTGGGAGACTATTTCATCGACCCGTGGCGCTCCGGCTCGTAAGTCGCTTCCTGCCGCACGGTCGGCACCCGTGCCGGCCGTCATCCGCGGCGGTCAGGTCTGAGTCAGGGCGCGCTCGCCCAACTCATCTCGATCAGGCGACATGCTCAGCCACATCGCTCTGAGTGTCGCCACGATTTTACGTTGCACGCAGAAAGCGCGCATGGGTTTCGTCATGGGTGCGCGCGAGTGCCTCATGGTAGGCGCGCTTGAATGAGTTATCGGTCTTGGTCTGGCGCGCCGCCTCGAAAGCTTTGCGACTGACATCTTTCAGTCGCCCACAACCAGCGCGATCCAGCTTCGGGTAGCGTCGCGGCTTGCCATCGCTCTCTGCGAAAGCTGATCGAAAGCCGACAATAGCGCCACAGTGTCCGCTTGGAACTGAATGCGGTGCGGCGTGCGGCATATACGCACTACAGCGACAGGCGCCAATCGGCCCCACGCGACCAGCGCGGACTTGGTGACGTGGTGTGGTCAGCAGGCGCGGGATAGAGTGCTTACCCATCTCATCGAGAACCCCTGATTCTCTTGACCCTGATGAGCGGGGTCTGGCGCTTCTCGCTGGTGGCGTACACTGAATCGCCGTCCGCCGCGTAACAGACGGACTCTCCTTGCTGTCGCGTTCCCAGGTCAATGCTCGTCGCCGCCTGCCCCCACACCTCATCAAACGATGACGCGCCCCCCGGCAGCCTCAGTTCGTAAGCGCTGAAGTAGTCGCACAACACGACTGCGTGTCCATCAGACGCGATGTCGCCGCCCGTAATGAGTCCAGTCGGCACGCCCCGAACCGCACTCAGCAGGTTTAGTCGGTTGACGGCGGACGCCGAGTAAGGGGCTTTGAGTTGGTAGACGCCGGACGTGGCAGTGGGCGTTTTCGTGATCACATAAATGTCGCCCGTAACCGGATGCACCAGCAGTGCCTCGGCGTCATGCCGCCCGTCCGGATACTGGAGGCGGATCGCCTCGGCGGGCTCGGTGATCAGCGCACTCTTCCTGTCCGATGTGGCAGCGGCGGGCGTCACTTCCGGCTCTGGCACCCGATAGACGATGATCTCTCGCCGCGCCCGCTGGTTGTCACCGATGTCACCCACGTACAGGTAGGATCTGCCAGGCCGCGAACCCGGACCGGCGGCGATAGCCTCCCAGTCGATGGCGTTCGCTCCGGTCACCCGCCATACCCCACGTCTGTTACCCTGCTCATCTGTGGCGTAGAGGAACGGGCCGTCGCCCGAGTCGTTGTGCGTCCAGAGCAGCTTCGGGTCGCGGCGCGAAGCCACTACCCCGCTACTCTCAGAGACGGCGGGGTCTTCCAGCCACGCGATGACGACCGGGGACTCAAAGTCGCCGTGGCGCGCAGGGGCAGCATGGGCATCCTGCACATTCGATTTCGTGACATCCAGTGACGGACGGACTTGAGGCGACGCCGCAGGTCGACAGGACAGGGCGTTGACGGTCAAGCAGAGCAACCCGATGAGCAGCGAACTGGTCGTCAAGCATGGGGTAGAAATTGGCGGAGTCTGATTGATGATCGATGCCTCCCGGCAGCATGTCTCGACGGCTCGATGATCGCCCTTCGCTTGAGAATCGCGCCGTCGAGCTACGGGTCGAGAAAGATGATAGATGTATCAGTGACAAAGTGCCATTCGATCTACGAAGCGATATTTGCATTCGACGATCGCCGTCTTGATCATATCAATCAGTTGCGGCCGCCCTGAGACATCGTCCGTCGTAATAATGAACTGCAGCGGCGAGACGCACGGCAGATCGAAGTAGACGATTGGTCCGCCTGCGCGTTGATTATTGACCACCCCGAAAGAATAAAGCGTGTCGGTGCGGCCCAACTCTTGGATGACCGCTTCGATGATGGTGAGCGACTCACTTCTTCACCATCGAGTAAAAAGCGAGCGCCGCCGCCTCTGACTCGGTGGTGCGACTACCAGATTCAGGCTTGCGTCTGATGCAATGTGCATGCTAAATCTTCGGCCTTGGGCATGACCACATGCAGTGCCGTGTCACGAGCCTTACCCTATGGAAAGAAGAGATGAGCCATGAACCATGAGACGCTTGAGAAAATAGAGCAATTAATCCCGTTGATTGTGAACTGGGAGGAGCAGTGGGAAAAATTTATTTTGCAATACGGGATTCCTTTGAGTGATGAGTTGAAAGAGGACGCCGCTTACATCGGTGTAACCCATGTAGATCAGGTGCGGTTGCTTCAAGTTCCAAGCATTCCAATGCCGACTGATCCGATGATTATTAATATATTCCTGACAATTGAAAATTACCATCTGGATGCTCACGCCTCATGCCTTCGATATGGCATTTTTATTCGGGCGGATTGCTCTAACATCAGATTTAGAATCACGCATGAGTTGACACATACAGCGCAATGCGAACAGTGGGGTGGTCCCGAGCCGTTCTGTCGAGAATACCTCCGTCAGTTGTTCACCCTTGGGTACGAAGAAATGCCGTTTGAGCAGGAAGCAAATACTTTTGCACACTTCACGTGTATCAGAAGGGGCGAAACACTGCCGAAACCGGATGAATTGGTCAATAGCGTCGGCAACACGATGAGGACACTGCGGCAGTGATGGGTGTCAGGCGTGAGTAACGCCTCCGCGGCATCGCCCTCGGCATGCAGATACGGGTAATCACCTACGCCAAGACCCACCAACGCCCTTTCATCACAGCTCACACGGCGGAGCACAATCAGGGAATCTTGGCGCTCATCGAACGATTGGGCTTCGTCAAAACGAAGCAACTTATGTTCGCAAAAAAGTTTACCGATCAAAATCTGAGGTGACGCCAAGGCAGGGTGAAGGCCGGGCCGAGCGAACAATGCGGTACAGAAACATTCAGACCGATAGCGGGGTGGAGAATTCCGACGACCGGACGGGCGGAAGAAACAATTGTCCCGCTGCGCAGGGAGATGCAAACATGAAACGGCGAAAGTTAATACTCACCTTAATCCTCAGCGTGACCATCTGCCTGGTACACCCCTTCTTCTCGCGATCATTCGCCCAAACCGCTGACCAGAGTTTGATGACCAGCGAGTCGGTGAAACAACTGCTGATGCAAGCCGGCCAAACCTACTACGAAGGCAACTATCCGCAAGTGATAACGATTTGTGCCCGGGCGTTAGATGCGGCCAAGGGGCTGGGGTATAAGGAAGGGGTCGTAATTTCGCTGCTCATCACCGGAAACGCACATGGGGCACTTGGAAATTACGCTGAGGCGTTAGATTACTACGGTCAGAGTTTGAAGCTATCACAAGACATCAACAATAAAGCACTTGCTGCCACTAATTTGAGTAACATCGGGATGTTGCATAACACACAGGGTGAGCATGAGCAGGCTTTAGGGTACTTGAACCAGAGTATGAAGTTGGCCCACGAGATCGGGGACGAGGACGGGATCGTTCGTGGGTTGGCGAACATCGGCGTGGCTTATCAAATGCAAGGTAACTATGCGCGAGCGCTACGGTCGTATCAAGAGTGCCTCAAGCGGATGGAAAAGGCTGGCGCACCGGAAAACACGTCGGTATTACTTACGAATATCGGTAGCATTTACGTCTCGCAAGGTAACTACGCGCAAGCGCTGGAACACTACCGAAGAAGCATCGCACTCGACAAGGAGGCTGGTAACAAAGAAAACCTGGCCCGCACGCTGAACAACGTCGGGGTGACACACTACTTGCAGCGTGAGTACGCCACAGCGCTGGAATATAGCAAGCAAAGTCTTGTTCTTTCGGAAGAGCTGCAAAATAAGACCAGCATCGCTCAAGCGCTGAATAATGTCGGGCTGGTTCACAATGCACAAGGCAACTATGGGTTGGCGATGGAGTTTTCTCGCAAAAGTTTGACCCTGGCAGAATCAATTGGTAACAAAGAGAAAATCGCTGATGCGTTACTTAACATTGGTCGCGTTCTTTATTTCACGGGCAAACACGCGGAAGCTGTGGATGTCATAAATCGAGCTATTGCAATCGCCAAACAGATCGGTATCTCAGAAGATTTGTGGGAAGCCTACACAATCAAGGGCAGGGCTTATCGTGCCCTTGACCAACCGAAGCAAGCCCGCGAATCTTTCACCAACGCCATTGCACTTGTCGAAAGCTCGCGTCATGAAGTAGTAGGCGACATTGAGCAGCAGCAACTCTTTCTCGAAGACAAAATTTCTCCTTATCACGAGATGGTGGAGCTACTGATCAGTCAGGGGCAGAACAACATAACAGAAGCCTTTGAATACGCTGAACGGGCGAAGGGGCGGGTGCTGCTGGACGTACTGAGGAATCACAAAGTTAGCATCACTAAATCAATGACCAGCGCAGAGCAAACCCAAGAGCAAAGGCTCAATGCGGAAATTCTCAAGCTGAACACGCAGGTCATTGCCGAGAACAATAAACCGCAACCTGACCAACCACGACTCGCCGATCTGGATGTTCGTCTGCGCCAAGCCCGTCTCGATTACGAGTCCTTCCAAACCGATCTTTATGCCGCACATCCTGAATTGAAAACTCACCGGGGGGAGATTGCTCCGATCACCCGCCAGCAAGCCGCAGCCCTAATTCCAGACGCAAATTTCGCTGTGCTGAAATATGTCATCACGGATGAGAAGACATACCTCTTTGTCCTTACCAAAAATCGTACCGCACGCTCTGGAGAAGAGGGCAGTCAACTCAATTTGCGAATCTATCCGCTGGCTGTCACAGGCAAGCTGCTCGCTGAAAAGGTGGCAACTTTCCGCACGCAACTCGCCGAACGACAACTTGATTTTAGTGTTCGAGGGCGTGAACTTTATGACATGTTAGTGCGCCCGGCTCAACAGCAGCTCGCCGGTAAAAAGACACTCTGCATTGTGCCTGACGGCCCGTTGTGGGAACTGTCTTTTCAGGCGTTGCAGGTTAATTCACGCTACCTCATTGAGAACTACGCGATCTTCTACACGCCGTCGCTCAGCGTGCTGCATGAGATGATGCGACGGCCAGCCATCGATATGGCGAAGGAAGGCGAGACCCATGCTTTGCTGGCTTTCGGCAACCCGGACTTCGGCAGCGAGGCGCTGGAGAAAGTCAGCTTTGCCGAGCGCGGCAAAAAACTTGTCCCGCTGCCGGAAGCCGAGATTGAAGTACGCAAAGTAGCAGCCATCCATGGTCTTGAGCGCAGCAAAATCTACCTCGGCAAAGAGGCGCTTGAAGAGCGTGCCAAAGGCGAAGCGCCGGGCTATCGCGTACTGCATTTTGCGACACACGGTTTTCTCGACAACGTCAACCCGATGTACTCCTATCTCGTGTTGGCACAAGGCGACGGGACGCAGCAAGATGGCTTGCTGGAGACGCGCGAAATCATAAATCTCAACTTACGTGCTGATCTCGCAGTGCTGTCGGCATGCGAGACGGCGCGCGGGCGCTATGGGGCCGGTGAGGGTACCATCGGTATGACCTGGGCGTTCTTCATCGCGGGCACTCCGGCGACGCTCGCCAGCCAGTGGAACGTTGAATCATCCAGCACCTCACAATTAATGGTTGAGTTTCATCAGAATTGGTTGAAGCCTGATTCTAATCCGATGAGTATGCCAGCCAAAGCCGCAGCGCTTCGGAAGGCTGGATTACAACTACTTTCAACGAAAGAGTTTTGGCACCCGTATTATTGGGCAGGGTTTACTTTGATCGGCAATCCAAGATAGCTTACGGGCTCTGGGCAGATCGCCAGGATTGGACCATGCGTAGGAATTTACGCGCCGATGCGGAACGGGAATTTGTCGTCAGCACTGCCTTGAATTCCCGTTCCGCATCGTCTAACAAACCTTGTCGCGCATATAATACCCCTCTCGCGACAGGTGATGCGGCGTATGCTTTAAGTTCGCGAGCCAGACGATCAGCCTGGTCGCTTTCCAAAATCTTCAGACGGGCTTCAGACGCCGGTGGTCGGGGAGCAGTTACTTCTTCTCCGTTGACTGACGCGATCACACCCCACGAAAGAATCTTTCCGCGTGGCAACGGTTTGGCGGGAACTAACTGCGGCGCGGTGACTGTCTCGCTGATAACTACTTTCCGGGAGTCAAGGTCAGTCGCCACCATTCTGTATGTTGTTGCTCCGGGCACCGGTTGCCAGTGAAAGGGAGGGCGGTCACTGCTCACGACCGTACCAACGGGACTTAGCAAAGTAAATTCGGCTTCTTCATTCGGGCCTTTCAACGTGACACCGGTTGGTCTCACCAGATCTGCCAAGACATCTGGTCGCTTGTTTAAGGCAAGCAACGGGAGAGAATCAGAACTTCTTGGAGAATTATTCTCACGCGCACGGCCAGTGAAGGGCGTGGTTGTTGGCGTTGCTGCTGGCATTGTCGATGGCGGCGACGGTCCGCCATCTCTCGGTAGAGATGTTGGTTCGATGGACGGTGTGGGGAGGATTACTTGGGCTTCATGATTTACTGAAGCAGGCCGCCACATGAAGACCGTGGCTAGGAAAATCACTCCGGTAATTATTGCCAGCACTCCGAGAGCGTGTGACCACCGCATGCGCGGCCAAAAGGAGATCGAACGTGTTTCGGCATCCTCTATCGGGAGGGGAGCCATACTGAAAGGAAAACGGCCACTGACTTGTGCAACTTGATCGTAGTGCTGTCTGCAATGCTGACAAAGGGAGAGGTGGGTATTGATTGCTAGATACTTTTCCACCGGCAGTGTGCGGTCCCTATATTGCTCGAGTTGATTTAATGATGGGTGATCTTCCATCTCGCGTTCCCTTTAGAAGCTTGAAAATCCCGCCCACCTGATAATCAGTTCCGATTGCGGCCAAACTCTCTCTAGCCATCGAACTTTATTTCTTTAAGCCACTCTTCAACCTGACGTCGCAGTTTGTAAAACCTATTCAATTTCATTCCGAGCCGCTCCGCGATCTGGGCATTGATAATCGCAGAGGACTGATCCCGAATGGAAATAACAGAGTTCGCGTCCATGCGTAGTGCCGCAGCAATCTCCCTGATGGATGCAACGTCCGGCATATCGCTGAGTTGATCGAGGAGTCCTTTCCAGCCGAACAGGAAGACCCTGAGTTGTTCAGTGGACAATTCCTCGGTGGCTCGCTGCCAGACGAGCAGCAACTCCTCGCGGGCGGCAAATTGAGTTTCATGGTTGGCATCCGGGGCCGCGACAAGAGCATCAGCAAGGGCGACGGATGAATTGGAGTTTTGCTCTTTTGCGGACTGACGGAAAGTTTTTTTGCAGGCGTTCGCCGTCACCTGAACGACATACCCAAGAAGGTTTGAGATCGGGTTTCTTTTGGTACCGCTCCTTAATCCGTGAAGTTGCTCAAGCAACTTCACGACCACTTCTTGGTAAAGTTCTTGAGAATCCGTGCCGATGGCTCTGCGTTGTTGTTTAAGCACCCGACTAATAGTCGGAGAAACTTGGCCGATGACCTGATCGGACTGCTGCTGTAGTTCAGATTCGTCCGCTGCCCTGAGAAACGGGAGCAGCAACGGATCATTATGGTTGATTGGGTCCGCTGCCATAATTACTTGGAAGGCTTGTTTGATTGCTTGGTTCTGCCCAATTCACTATCGCCCGCTGGCGCTTTCCGCTTTTGTCCGCCACGTTTACGCGGGACAAATCCTACCAAATCAATTTCCGGAATGTACCACACCACCCCGCGGGGAGTTTCAACCGCCTCAGCGTTCGGGAATACACCTTGTGTGCATAGCAGCCGAATAGTTGATGCGCCGGCGCCGGTGCGTTCAGCGACCTGCTTGATGGTAAGTCTGATACCCATGATGTGTTTGCTCATCCCGGCCTCGGAAATTAGCTCATAAACGAAATTCATTCAATCCTGGAATCAGAAATTTCTTGTCCTCAAATGAGAATTAAGGTAGTCTCGCCTGAATTAGCGCATGCGCTAGTTCAGGCGAGACGGGAATTTTTATGAATGAGGGGAAAGTTTTAGCCCTCTTCAGACTCATTAGTAGGTAGAAGGAACTTTGGGCAAAACCAAGCACACAACCGGAAAGTGCAAATTCGTTTTTGAAGAAATTCGAGGACATCAAAGCGATAGTAGAAATCGTCACGCAAATATTCGCGATGTTCAATTAATTCTCCCTCACACGACGAATTCCGTTCGACTCGCAGCTTATCCACACTGGTTGAGCAGAGACTCTGACTGAAATGAACGCGCCACAAAAGTTTTACACCACTGGTGACATGTATCCACCCCATCAAGTCAGTGGACAAATATCACGACCTCCTGACAACAGCTTGGTGGCAATCGAACAGGTACCAACGGCGGAATCGGTGCTGCACCAACTCGCCGACTTGGCTGAGCAATACGGCCATGTCGTGCGACAGATCAGGTACCAAGCAGGTACACACATCATCTCCCTTGAACGTGCCCGACTTAGCCCAGCGGAGACTCTGGGCTGCGACATCATCATCAGGGTAGCGCACACGCCGGCGCAGTTAGTGATGAAACTAGCGCGTCGACCGAGCGCTGATGAACATCGCTGGCTTGAGATGGCCGGGCACAAAGCGGTGCTTCGAGTGCAAGAGTGCACGCGAGAAAGACTACCTCAGACTCAACATCAGACCGCGGGTAATACCGGCGATCAGAACCATCAGAGCGATGATCAGAACGAATTGATCGGCACTTCGGCTCCGATGCTGGCGCTGGCGCGTGACATCCAACAGGCCGCGCCGTTCAACTCAACCGTCTTAATTAGCGGCGAATCAGGCACTGGCAAGGAGCTAGTGGCACGCGCCGTCCACCGCACGAGCCCGCGCGCGAAGGGGCCATTCGTCATCGTTAACTGCAACGCGCTGACCGAGACGATCCTCGAAAGCCAAATGTTCGGCCACGTCAAAGGAGCTTTTACGGGCGCACACGCGGATGTCTTAGGCCTCGTGCGGGCAGCGGCCAGCGGGACATTGTTCCTCGATGAGATCGGCGACATGCCCTTACCCGTGCAAGGCAAACTACTGCGGGTGTTGCAAGAACATGCCGTCACACCGGTTGGTTCATTCAAAGAGATCAAGGTTGGGGTTCGGTTTATGGCGGCGACCAACAAAGACCTGGCGCGTGAAGTGCGCGAAGGGCGCTTCCGCCATGATCTATATCAGCGGCTATTGGTGATCGAGATTGTCACCCCACCCTTACGCGAACACCTCAGCGATGTGCCAACTCTGGTTCAGCATTTCCTGAGCAAACTAACCTCAGAGATGAATCTGTCCCCGCCAGTGGCAATAACGAGCGCCGTGATCAATGCCTTTGGCAATTACCACTGGCCCGGAAACGTGCGCGAGTTGGAGCATGTGATGACCCGCTTGCTCGTGAGATGTAGTGCGGACGCCGTCATCACAGGTGAGGCAGCACTAGCAGAATTGAATAAGTCGCGCTCCGCCATTACTCCCAGGCAGAGGCACGCTCACGTCTGTCTGCCAACCGAGATGTGCGCATGGAACTACGCCGAGGAAACCTTGAATCAATATACGAAGCGTGTGCGCGCCGCCGCGCTTGAGTCATTGGAAAGGCAGTTGGGCGATGTGGCGAGGGCGGCCCAGTGTCTTGGAAGGAGCACCAAAGCGTTTTATCAATTGCGGCGAAGAGCGCACGAATCAGCGCATCCAGGGCGCCGTGTCAGAGATGGCAACATCAACTCGAACAATCCCATGAGCACGAGAGGAGAGCCAGAATCATGAATGAAGTGGATGAAACTAAGAGTAGTAACGGTCGCGGCGCGCCCAGACAAACCCGCCGCTTCGAGATTTCGCTGCCCATCGTTCCAGCACGGGTGGTCGAAGCCGCCGCGACACTGGGCGGATATGACACACCGGAAGCGTTCATTCAAGAGGCCGCATTAAAGGCCGCAGAGGAGTTTCAGCAACGCCTCCAGCATGCGATCAGCCGTGACAATGGCCATGGAAAGGGAAGGAAAGCGGGGACAGGAGCGACCAACGAATCATGAGTCGTTATCTCATCGCGGCGAAAGACGAGCGCCAACACCTCTGCTTGGTCGGCTATTACATATGACAATCCGCTGCAAACTTACTTCGCGCAAGTTCTGGGGCGCGAGACGTTCGACGCTGGGGAGTTGCGCGACACGAAAGTTGCAGAGTTGCAGTTCGACGATGAAAACATCGCGCTGTGGATCGGCACCCATCCGTTTGAGATCAGCCACGTCAGCGAGCTGCAAATACGCCTCGCCGGTTACGCGGAAGTGCCGGAAGGGGTCTGCCTGCAACTGGCGCAAGACCGGTCTCAAAGCTCAGCGCTGACTACGTTGCAGCAAGAGATGCACGCGCTCATTAAAGAATGGTCAACCGGCGAAGGAACCAACCATCGGTGAATGGCGAGTGCGCGCGTCCTATAACGACCAACTAATCAACGCGCCAAACGCATGATTTCGGCGGCTAACAAGGTGATAAACACACCCAAGTGGAGTTCGATAAAGCGTGCTGACGCGACAATTCCGTCGCCAGATGAGGAACTAATATTCCGCCAATATGGTGTCAGTGAGTGCATATTCGGCTCTCGATTTGTCGAAAGATGGCGAAAAGTTTTCTCCAAAAGTTCCGCCCATGAGCTGGCAAGCGAGCAGTGGCGGGGAGCCTTCAGCCGCCACTGTGACGCGCTCAGCCGCGCCGCGCCGACTGGCTGTGACACCGATGCGTGTCGCCACCGTCGAATCAGAAAGCGCTGGATGCGCTTCGGCTCGTGGCGTGGGTGGAGCGGTTTCCGGGAGAGGTGCGCATGAGCCTGGGACGGCAGGATACGCATTAATGACGCCACTGAAAGCATCACCGCTGGGGCGGCGCTACTTTCGGCTCCATTAATGCTGAGCATTTATTGGTAAGCTCCGCCTCTCGCGCGTTGAATGCCGCAGTGGGAAATTGATGACTGCGGGTGTTCTGCGGGTTGAACGAATGATTTGATGTTGTCGGTAAGGGGCGTATGTCAAAGCGTCATCACACGACCAAACGACCAAGCGTCCGGCTGACGGAAGATCAGCTACGAAGGTTGAGGGAACGCGCAGATGCGAAGAGGTTGAGCCTCAACCAGTACCTTTTAATCTGTGGCCTGAACGAGGGAGACATGCCGAGTGTCAGGGACCTTGAGCTACGAGAACGTGCCGTGTTCGAGATTCGGTGGGCGGCGCATGAACTCAGCAAGATCAACCGCCGGCTCGACCGGAAGATGGAAATCTCAAGCGAGAAGATAAACAGCGCGCTTGAGCAAACGATGGAAGCCGCCAAGCTGTTGGGCGTCGCATTCGGTGAACAAGGGGCAATGAATGAGGATCGCTGATGGGCGGCATCTTCTGCCAATTCACGGTCGGACGAGCCGGCGCGGGCGATGCCAACGCGCGCTACATCACCCGTGAAACTGCCACCGGCAAGCACGAACAGAGCCTCATGCTGCACAACTATCCCGCACACATCCGCAGCGGTGATGACGACGAGCAACGACGCAAGATCGTTGAGTACAATCGGCAGCAGGAGCAGGACGAACTCGCCAGGAAGCGGCGGGGCGGCGGGACGACCAGGACGCACTACCGGTGCAAAGTCTCATTTGAGGGAAAGGTGAGTACGGAGAAGGCGCATCAGATGGTGAAGGAGTATCTGGAGCAGAACTTTCCGATGGCGCGAGCCGTCGCCGCCGTGCACCAGGACACACGACACACCCATGTCCACATCAACCTCCAAGCGCGCGGCACGGATGACCGCAAGCTCCACCTCAACGAGGGGAAGTTCAAGAACCTCGATAGCGCGTGGGGAGAAATCTATGGGCGTGAGTTCGGGCGCGAGAAGACGGTCGAGCATGAACTTGCGAAGGAGGAAACGCGGGAGTGGAAACGGGAGTACGCCGAGGCTAGAGAGCGCGGGGAAGAGCCGCGGCGACCGGCACCGCAACGCGCTGACCGGAGGTTGCGGACGGATGAACATCAAGCGAGGGAGGCACGCAACTATGGCGTTGACCAGGAGAGAGCTGGAGGGGATCAACGAGAAGCTCCAGCTCGAGACCAACCGCTTGCGGCAGGAGGTAGAGCAGTTGAGCAGTTCACTGACGCGAGCGAACGAGCAGCTGGCGCGGCATGCGGAGCAGTTCACGGGGCTGAACAATTACGTGCAGAGATTGCGGACTTGGGCGAAAGAGCGCGTGGCTGGGAGCGTGAGGACGGGGGCATCGAGCGATGAGTGATCCATTAGCCGATCCGACATTGATTAGCCATCCGTTGGGCGATCCCATCTGGTGGATCGGCGGCAGCTTGCTGGTTTCGCTTGGCGTCGCCGCCCTCGGACGGAGGAAGATGAAAAGCGGCGCTGACAGTTCGCATGGTTCGGCGGGCTGGGCGGAGCCGAAGGATGTCACAGATTTACTCGTCACCAACAAACGTCCGCCGGCACCGGGAGCGCTGATGCTCGGACCCTCGCCGTTCTCTCGTCACCAGCGGTTGGAGATCAATAGGGAATTGGCGAATCGTCATCTGATCATTATCGGACCGCCCGGCAGCGGCAAGGGCCGCGGCTTCTTTCTGTGGAACTGCGCCCACTACCGGGGTAGCTTTCTCTACAGCGATCCGAAGTCGGAAGGCTGGCACCTGACCAGTGGCTATCGCCAGCATCCGATCAGGTACGCGCCGCGTGATCCGAACCGCTCAGCCGCCTTCAACTGGATTCCACTGTGCGGCACTGATTCGCATCTGACGCTCTTGCTCGCCCGCGCGATGATGACCAGTGATGAGAACGGTCACGGTCATCCATTCTTTACGCGAGCGGATACGGCTTTCCTCGCCAGCGTCTTCGCCCACGCCTCGACCTTTCCGACACCGACACCGGCCGCCGCCTACGACTTTCTGACCAGTCATGCGGGCGACTCATTGACCCACGCGTTGCTGGCGTCACCCAACATGGTGGCGCGACAGTTCGCCACCATCTTCTCGCAGGCCGATCCGAAACTCCGGAGTTCGATTATCATCGGCGTCGCGACACAGCTGGTGTGGTTGGCTGATGAGCGGCTGCGCCGATTCACCTCCTCGACCTTCGAACCGCCCGACTTTGGAGCGCTCCGGCGCCGTGAGACGAGCATCTACTGGTGTCTGAGTGAGAGCGATGTCGCGGTCTTGAAGCCGCTCTCGACCGTGTTCTTCACGCTGGCTTTGTACCAGATCAAGGAAGCGGACGGGGACGTGCCGGTCAACTTCCTGCTCGATGAGATCGCCAACATCGGACAACTACCGAACTTTGAAGTCGAAGTCGCGGTGCTCAGAGGCCGAGGCATCGGGCTGACGTTGGGTGCGCAGTCGGCGTCGCAGTTGGAGCTGGTCTACGGGCGAGCGGCGGCACAGGTGATCCTGGATTCGATCAACACGACGATTGTGTTGGCCGGTTTGGATTATGACTCGGCGCATTACGTCGCACGAGCGCTGGGCGAGGGAACCTTTGCTGAGGAACGCCGTGGCAGTTCCACGAAGGGGAAACTCTTAGGGACGCCGACGATCACAAAGCACATCCACAAGCACGCCCGAGCGCTGCTGACAGCTGATGAGTTACGCCGCATCGGCGACCGCGAACAGGTGGTCATCACGACCAACCAGCGGCCGCTACGCACCGGGCGGTTCTGGTATGAGGCGGCGCCACAGACGGCTCAGGTGAGCGGGTGCGGCGCGGCGCAGACGATGGAGTTCACTGCCGGAGTCAACCATCCGAAGATGCCGGAGGGGAGCGACGAACCGCCGCCGGTTCCAGAGAAGCTACGCCACCTCCAACAACAGCATTAAGAGCTGAGGCTCTCGCCTGCGCCCTGAAGGCGACCGCATCCAGTTTCGCGCACCGCTTGCTGAGCACCGGGTGGCGGACAGCGAGCTTGGCCGCATCGAGCAAATAGAAGGTCAGCAGTTCACCGTCGCGCTGGATGACGGACGCCGTGTGCGGTTCGACGCTGGTGAGTTTCGCCACCTCGATCATGGCTACGCGGTGACCAGCTATTCGTCGCAGGGGCAGACCGTGGAGCGGGTGATCATCACCGCCAACACAACTGAGCCGGAGGTGCTGCTCAATCAGCGGATGAGCTACGTCGCCGTCTCGCGGGCGCGGGAAGATGCGGTGGTCTATACCAACTCTGAGGCTGAGTTGGGCGCGGCGTTGGATCGACAGGTGGATAAGCAGATGGCCCTCGAAGCGGTTCACGAGGCGCAGCCCGTGAGTCGGCAAGCCGAGCATCCACCGCCCGCCGTCGCGCAAGAGCATAGTCACCACGCGCCGGATCAGAGACAGCGCCAAGAGGTTAATGATCGCGGCTACGGCATGAGTTGGTGAGGTGTAGATGATGAGCGTCGAGTGCAGACCTGACGAAGCCGCGAGAGCAGCGACCGAAGCAGCGCCGTCGGCCGACCAGTGGGTGCGGCTCAAAGAGACGTGGATCAATCTCGCCAATGTCACCTACATCGAGGACGCCGCATACTGGCTGGTGATTTACTTCCGGCTCGACTACGCGGCGCACTTACGGCAACCAGTCGGGCGGCGCGAGCGTGGCGAACGCCTGATGCTCTTCGGTCAGGAAGCCGAGGAGATGCGCGGGTACCTAGCGCGCGCCAGCCTTTGCTTGACACCGCCCGTACCGCCGAATTCACCCGATGAATGGTGACGAGTAGCCATGAACTGAAAAGGAGAAGCGAGAGATGAAGATAGTGCCACCCGGATTGTTGCAAGCCATTCACATGAAAACCGTGATCCCGCAAGGCGATGGGAAGGATGCCTTCATCATCCGCATCATCGAAGAATCAATCGAGCGGACGCTGACAACGTTCAAAACGCTCGATGATGGCGGAGTGTTTACCGCTGAAGACAGGCAGAAGCTGCTGAACGGTTTGATGCACTGCGATCCGGTATTTGCGGAAGAAGCTGGTCATGAAATCATGACGATGCTGGAACTCACACTCGTCCCTACGACCACGGCACCGACCCGGTGCTGAAGAAACGACCTTCAAT
>JACDEG010000520.1 GCA_013816505.1 Pyrinomonadaceae bacterium
AGCAGAGACCGGGCGGCGCGAGGTCGGACGCTTGTACGAAGAGTTGCGCGCCGCGTTCGAGCGTGCGAGTCACGCCGAAGCGTTGCGGCAGAGCGAGCGTCTAAAGTCGGCGCTGCTCGACGCCGTGACGCATGACCTGCGCACGCCGCTGACTTCGATCAAAGCATCTGTGACGACGCTGCTTGATGAGCGCGCCGGGGTTGGCGGGTCCATCGCGCTCGACCGCGAAGGCCACCAGGAGTTGCTCGAAGTCATCAACGAAGAGGCCGACCGTCTCAACCGGTTTATCGAAGGGCTGGTTGATCTGGCGCGCATCGAAGCCGGCGAGATGCAGTTGCGCCGCTCATGGGACGCGGTCGATGAGATGATCGACGCGGCGCTGAAACGCGCTGAAACGCTGACGCGCGCGCATCTCGTCGAGGTTGCCGTCGAGAATGATTTGCCAGCCGTGCGGGTCGATGCGCGCGCCGTCGCGGAGGTTATCTACACGCTGGTCGACAACGCCGCCAAGTATTCGCCGGCGGGGACGCACATCCGTGTCTCGGCCACGCGCGCCGAGCACGAGATGATTCGCCTCGCCGTCGAGGACGAAGGGCCGGGCGTTGCACCGGAGATGCGCGAGCGCGTCTTTGATAAGTTCTTTCGCGTGACCGCCGACAGCGACGCGGGCCAACATCCGACCGGGATCGGCATGGGGTTGGCGATTGCGCGCGGCATCGTCGAGGCGCACGGCGGGCGCATTTGGATCGAAGGCGGGACAGCGGGCGACGGGCGCGGCGCGCGCATCACGTTCACCGTTCCAATCGGTGATGAAGAACAGACGGAACTTGTCTTAACCCCAGAGTCCAAAGTCCTACGTCAGAAACCAATCTCGAAGTTTCAGACTTCAGATTCCGGATAGACTCCAGACTTCAGACTTCAGACTCCAGACTTTCAACCATCCGATGAACGTGAATCGACGCATCCTGATTGTCGACGACGAGCCGCAGATCACGCGCGTGCTGCGGCGGAGCCTGACGACGCACGGTTACGATGTGCGTGTGGCGGCGGACGGCGAAGCGGCGCTCGAACTGTTCGGCGATTGGTCGCCGGAATTGGTCATCACCGATCTGTCGATGCCAAGCGTCGGCGGGCTGGAACTCTGTCGCCGCCTGCGCGCCATCTCCGACGTGCCGATCATCGTGCTGTCGGTGAAGGGTGAGGAGCGCGGTAAGGTCGAGGCACTTGACGCCGGGGCGGACGATTACGTGACGAAGCCGTTCGGGATGGACGAACTGCTGGCGCGCATCCGCGCCACGCTCCGGCGGGCGCCCGCGCCGCGCGAAAGCGACACGCCGCAGATGATCGAGGCCGGCGACTTTCGCGTCGACCTCGAAGCCCGCGGCGTCGTCGTCGCCGGGCGCGAAGTTCACCTGACGCCGAAAGAGTTCGACCTGCTGGTTTACTTCGCGCAGCATCCCGGCAAAGTGCTGACGCACCGCGTGCTGCTCGCCGCGGTGTGGGGTGGCAACTACGTCGAACAGACCGAATACCTGCGCGTCTTCATCGGTCAGTTGCGCAAAAAGATCGAGCCGGACCCCGGCGCCCCGCGCTACATTCTCACCGAGCCGTGGATCGGCTATCGCTTCAACGCGGGCGCGTAACGGGGACCGTTTGTCCTGGCGTCCGGTCTGCCTTTATAGTTCAGTCACACCACAGCAACGCGAAGGAGTCGACAGTTATATGGTTGTCAACATGCAACCTGACTTGGAGCAGCTTATCCGCGCGCGCGATTTCGTCACGGTGCGCGAAACATTGGAGCGACTGCCGCCGCCCGACCTCGCCAACCTGCTCGAAACCCTTGAGACGGAAGAGCAGGTGATCGCGTTCCGCATCCTGCCGCGCAAGCTGGCGGCGACTGTCTTCGAGTACATCAACCTTGAAACGCAGGAACAGTTGCTGAAGGCGATGGCGCAGGGCGAGGTCGCGACGCTTCTCAACGACATGGCGCCGGACGACCGCACGATGCTGCTGGAGGAGTTGCCGGCGACCGTCACCAAGCAGATGCTGGCGCTGCTGACGCCGAAAGAGCGCGCCGTCGCTGTCTCGCTGCTCGGCTATCCAGAGGACAGCATCGGCCGCCTGATGACGCCTGACTATGTGCGCGTGCGGCAGGATTGGACGGCCGAGCGCGTGCTTGACCACATTCGCCGTCACGGCCATGACAGCGAGACGCTCTCGATGATCTACGTCGTCGACGAACACGGCGTGCTGATCGATGACATACGCATCCGCAACTTCCTGCTCGCGCCGCCAACGAAGCTCGTGTCGGAGTTGATGGACAGACACTTCGTCGCGCTGAAGGCGACCGACGAGCAGGAGGCGGCGGTCGCCGTCTTCCGGCGCGAAGACCGAGGGGCGCTGCCCGTCACCGACTCGGCGGGGGTGCTGATCGGCATCGTCACGATTGACGACGTGCTTGATGTCGCGGAGGCCGAGGCGACCGAAGACATTCAGAAGATCGGCGGCATGGAGGCGCTCGAAGAGCCATACATGCAGATCGCCTTCGCGCGGATGATCCGCAAGCGCGCCGGGTGGCTGGTCATCCTCTTCCTCGGCGAGATGTTGACGGCGACCGCGATGGGTTACTTCGAAGAAGAGATTGCGCGGGCGGTGGTGCTGGCGCTCTTCGTGCCGCTGATTATCTCGTCGGGCGGCAACTCCGGGTCGCAGGCGGCGACGCTGGCGATTCGCGCGCTGGCACTCGAAGAGGTGGGCCTGCGTGACTGGTGGCGCGTGATGCGGCGCGAAATCTTTTCCGGCCTCGCGCTCGGCTCGATCCTCGGCAGTATCGGATTCCTGCGAATTTCGGTCTGGTCGGCCTTCTCGGACATCTACGGCCCGCACGCATTGCTGGTCGCGCTGACCGTCGGGTTGTCGCTGATCGGCATCGTGTTGTGGGGGACGCTCGCCGGCTCGATGCTGCCCTTCATTCTTCGCCGCCTCGGCTTCGACCCGGCGACTTCATCGGCCCCGTTCGTCGCGACGCTGGTCGATGTTACCGGCCTCGTCATCTATTTCAGCGTCGCCGCGCTGATCCTGCGCGGCACACTGCTGTAGAAACTCCGCCCGCACCCGCCATTCCTGCACTCATCATTCAAGCCCGCCCCGTCTTTACGAAATTTTTATAAAACCTTTACGCCGTCCTTACGCGGAAGGCCGTAACATCCATTTACTGGCGGCGCTCCTCGAACCAGGGTAAGGGAAAATTTGTGAACAAAACAATCAACATTCGCCGAGAAGGCTTTCAAAGATGTCTCCTCGGCATACTCATGCTGATGGTCGCCGGCGGACTGTCTTCAACGGCCCGCGCGCAACAGACCATCTTTAACGTGCCCAGTTCGGACGTGCTCGACAAAGGCAAGGTGTACGGTGAGCTGGACGTCACGTTCAAGCCGAACGACGACGACGGTAACGTGGTCGGGAGGTTTTCGTCGTTCGTGCCGCGCGTCGTCGTCGGCACCGGCGGCCGCGTCGAAGTCGGCTTAAACGTGACCGGCAACGTTCAGCCAGGGTCGGACTCGACGACGCTCGTCCCCGCGATCAAGTTCAAAGCTTACGACGGTGGCGACAACGGCTTCTCGATGGTGGTTGGTGATAATGTTTTCATCCCGGTGCGCAACAAGTCTTACGATCTGGGTAACTACGTCTACGCGCAGGTGAGCAAAACTTTTCCGGGCACGAACGGCACGCGCCTGACGGCGGGCGCTTACCACTTCTCAGACAACGTCGTCGCGACGGGCGCACAGCGCGCCGGTGGGCAGTTCGGCTTCGAGCAGTCTGTGACCCCGCGCTTCACGATTCTCGCCGACTACTACACCGGCAAACACGCCGCCGGCTATTTCACGCCGGGCTTCGCCTTCAAGCCGCACCCGAAGGTGACGGGCTACGTCGGCTACCAAATCGGCAACAGCGGCGCGTCGAACGGCAACCACTTCTTCTACACGGCAATCGGCATCAACTTTAATTAAGCGAGGCGACTTATGCTCGACGTGATGTTCATTCTGGCAACGGTGGGCTTCTTCCTGCTCGCGCTCGCGTACATCCGCGGGTGCGAGAAGTTATGAGCGGCGATTCTTTGACTAGAGGAGGTTTACGACTGATGAGCCTTGAAACTATTTTGGCTTTGACGGCGAGCGTGTTGCTGCTCGTCTATCTCGCGTACGCGCTGCTGCGCCCGGAAAAATTTTGAAAGAGATGCTAGATGTCAAATGTTAAGTAGAAGCAGGTTCTTTACTGACTTCTAACATCTAGCATCTGACATCTGCTCCGAAGGATCTGTATGACTCTCAACGGTTGGTTACAAATTCTTGTTTTCTTCGTCGTCATCCTCGCCGTGACGAAGCCGCTCGGCGTCTTTATGGCGCGTCTATTCAGCGGCGAGCGAACGTTTTTGCACCCGGTGCTGCGCCCCGTCGAGCGATTGCTTTATCGCTTAACCGGAGTGGACGAGACGCGCGAGATGCGCTGGACGGAGTATGCGATAGCGATAGTGT
>JACDEG010000086.1 GCA_013816505.1 Pyrinomonadaceae bacterium
ATGGATGATTTGTTTTTGCCTTGCCGTGTTGTTTGGTCACTTCACAAAACAAGGCATATTAACGAATCATCCGTCCTTTTTCTTGGTTTTGATACCAACCACAAATTCCGTTGGTATCAGAAATTTTGTAAGTACACAAAATTTCTATACTTAGTACCAAAAAATATACCGCTCGCGGATTTCGAGGAGGGTTGAAACTAAAATGGCAAAGCGTAAATATGATTATGAGTATGGTTGTCCGGTCGAGGCGACGCTGGACGTTATCGGCGGCAAGTGGAAAGGCGTGGTTTTATTTCGGTTGTTAAGCGGGACGGTGCGCTTTGGTGAATTGCGGCGGAGTACCCCAAATATTACGCAACGCGCTTTGACGTTGCAGCTACGCGAACTTGAGCGCGACGAAGTTATCAACCGCAAAGTTTACGCGAAGGTGCCGCCTCGCGTTGAATACAGCTTGACCGAGTTTGGGCAAGGTCTTGAGCCAATTATCTTGGGCATGAAAGAATGGGGCGTCCAATACTATGACCGAATCAAACAAGTTAAAAGTGTAGAGACGGCTAAAAAGTGACTTACTTGGCTGGTTTTTGCTGAACTGCTTGTTCCGGTCTGAGCATTTATCTTTCGTCATAATCGCCGCATAATCGCCGCCGCATTGCGTTCGATAAGGAATCGGCCCGCTCCTTTCTAAGCTCAGCAGCCTTTGCCAATAAACTTCGTAGGATTTTTCGTCATCCGTCGCGTTCTGATTAACGCTGGGGACGCGCAACGCTTGGATGTGGTTTGTATTTATGAGCCGATGAAATCACTGGCGACAATCCGCGTCATGGTCGTTGATGATCACCCGGTCGTCCGCATTGGGCTGGCGGCGATCATTGACACCGAGAAAAACATGGAGTGCATTGTGGAAGTCGCCGACGGAGCGGAAGCGGTGCGTTTGTTCCGCGCGAACCAACCGGACATCACGCTGATGGATCTGCGACTGCCGGAGATGAGCGGCGTCGAGGCGATTGAAGCGATCCGGCGAGAGTTCCTGGCGGGCCGCTTTATCATCCTCACGACTTACGAAGGCGACGAAGACATCTATCGCGCGCTGCGGGCCGGGGCGCAGGGCTACCTCTTGAAGGGCATGAAGCGCGAGCAACTGGTGGACGCCATCACGGCGGTTCACGCCGGGCTGCGCTACATCCCGACCGTCATCGAGCAGCGTCTGGCCGGGCGCCTGCCGGACTCCGCTTTGTCCCCGCGCGAGATGGAAGTGATAGTGCTGATCGTGCGGGGACAGAGCAACAAGGAGATCGCTGCCGAACTCGGGATCGGTGAAGGCACGGTCAAATGGTTCGTCAACATCATCCTCGGCAAGCTCGGCGTGCGCGACCGCACGCAAGCCGCCACCGCCGCCCTGCAACGCGGCATCGTCCGACTCTGAGAACATAACGCCGGCAATTTCCCACAGGAGTTTTAATGAAATGCAGCAGGCGGTTGATCAGCAAGATTTTTTCTCAGGAATTGAATTGCGCTCGGTTGTTGATTCATCCGATTACGCGCCCCACATCCATGACACCTACACGATTGGGCTGTTGACAGAGGGCGGTCAGATCGTTCGCACCGGTCGCAAGACCGAGACAGCCTTTGCCGGGTCTGTGCAATTTAACGAGCCATATCAAGTACACGAAAATCACCGCCTCTCCCCGCACGAATTTTCATTCAGGCATCTTGAAATTTCCGGGCCCCGACTGCTGCAACTGCTCGGGGGGCACATGCCGTTCGCGCGTCCCAATCATCTCCCGGATGGTGATTTGTTTCAGTCCTTCATGCGCGCGTTCGACAATTTGACCACGGATGACAATCTGCTGGCGCACGACGAGATGCTCACCGGCGCGCTGGCGCGTCTGTTTCCGCTCGCCGATGCATCCCGCTTCAAACCTGAATTGACACCCAGACTTGTCGCGCGGATAAAAGATTTTCTGCACGCTAATTATTTGGATTCCTTCACGCTTGATGCGCTCACCGAATTGACGCAAGTCAGTCGGGTTCACATCAGCCGAACTTTCAAACAGCACATCGGGCTGGCGCCTCACGAATACCTCGTCCAACTGCGAGTCGCTTGCGCCAAAGCCAAACTTGCCGAAGGGATGCCGATTGCGGAGGCCGCGGCATTCAGCGGCTTCGCAGACCAAAGCCACCTCACACGCCACTTCAAACGCATCACTCATCTGACCCCCGGCGCTTACGCCAAATCATGTTACAAACGTTCAAGACGCTGATTAGTGCGCCGTCTATCATTGAGGCGTCATGAAATCTGGCGATGGCTCAAAGCGAGGAGATAGACAGGGATAAACGCGGATCGACGTGGATCAAAAGATCAGTTCTGATCTGCGTGAATCCGTGTTTATCTGAGGCTGATTTTTTGTTCCATCTCGCTCGACCACAGCCGCCATCTGAAATTTAAGAGAGGTATAACTTGATGCGTAAAGAGCAACTTGAACCGGAAATTTATGTGTGTGTCGGAGAGGCTTATCAGGCCAACGCGACGGCTTTGATTAACGGCGACGAAGTTCTGTTGATTGACGGCTTGGCAAGCCGTCAAGATGCGGAAAAGTTACGCAGTTTTATTGAGGACGAGCTGAAAAAACAGGTTCGGCTCATTCTTTGCACGCACTATATGAGCGACCACATCGCGGCGTTGAAGTTGTTTCCGAAGGCGCACATCGTCGCGCATAAAAATTATCTGCAAACTTTCAATTCGCAAAAATCCCTGAGCGAAGAAGAAAGAGCGTCTTTCGTGCCGCCGACCATCGAGATTTCAGACGGAGCGGTAATCAGGTGGGGGCGGTTGACGCTCGATGTCTTCCACAATCCGGGCAAAACCGTGAGTTCGCTCAACATTGACATACCTGAAGCAGACCTTTTGATAGTCGGCGACGAGATATTCGGGAACACGACTTTTCTGTCGTCGGCGGGCGTGCCGGAGATGTTTTCTCGCGCCTTAAAACGCTTACAAAAAAGAGGCAGAAGCCGCGTTGTTCCCGGACACATGGGCGTGCAGAGCGGGCAATCTCTCAAGCACGCGCAGTTCTATCTCGAATCTTTGCAGACGCACGTCGAACGAGCGCGTCGTTCAACTGCCGGTGAAAGTTCCATTTTAGAGATTCCGATAGAGAATTGTTTAGCTCCGCAGGTCGAGGCTTCGGATTTTGAGAAAGAGTATCACCAAATAAATCTGCGCCTCATCATTGAGCGCGGGCTGTTCCTGCCGCTCATTGAGAGCCGTGCGAGTTGAACATCTGTTCGGCGGCTATCGCCAGATTGGAGCAGGAGGAGAACGAAACATGAAAAAGATTCTAGCGGCAATTCTTATCAGCGGATTGATGGTCACTACGGCATTATCGAACTGGAGAAGGCTGGGCAATCGCGCGAGCTATGCCGCTCAGGACAACGCCGATGTCGAGACGGGAGAGACAGGTTTCACAGTTACGAAAATTGGAGACGGTGTGTACGCCGCTCTCGGCGGCGACGAAGACCCGGCGGAGAGCAATGCCGGATTTATCGTCGGCCACAACGGCGTCGTGGTGGTGGATACGTTTGAAGATGTGGGGGCGGCGAGAGATTTGCTGGCGGCGATTCGCAAAGTTACGAACCTGCCGATTCGATACGTCATCAACACGCATTATCATTTTGATCACGTGGGCGGGAATGCCGTGTTTGCCGAAGCAGGGGCGACGATTCTGGCGCAGCGCAACCTGCGCGGATGGGTCCGCACAGAGAATTATAAGTTCTTCGGCGCTGACCCGAAACCGGAGAAAAGAGCTTTTGTCGAGGCGTTTGTGTTGCCCGATATGACTTACGCGGATGCTGTGGACATCTATCTTGGAAATCGGCTGATTCAAGTCCGCTATATGCTGGGACACACCGGCGGCGATTCAGTGGTCATTTTGCCGAGCGCGAAAAACTATACCACCGATATAGTTTTCGGCGGCGACCTCATCTGGCAAAAGCGTGTGCCGAATTTGATCGACGCCTCAACCGAGCTTTGGACTCAGACGCTGGACAAACTTTTGACGAATCACGCGAAGGCGATCTTTGTTCCCGGACACGGCGACATTGCTGCTGCCGACGACGTGCGCGCGTTCCGTGATTATTTCGTCGCTCTGCGAAAGCATGTCGCCAAGTTCCAAAACGATGGGAAGTCCGGGACTGAATTGGCGGATGCGGTCATGGCGGAACTAAAAGCCACTTACGGCACGTGGACTTTTTTTGACCCCTTTGTCAAACGCAACATCGCGCTGACCGCCGCTGAACTTAAAGGAGAGAAGAAGCTGCCCCCGCCGGCGAAGAATTGAGAGGGCGACACAACATCTATCTCAACGAAATGAACGGAATCGAATTACAAACATCACAGGTGGCAGCGCCCAACGAAATACGAACACACTTTCCGGCTCTCAGCCGCATTCACAATGGTTACCCCGTCGCTTATTTCGACGGACCCGGCGGCACGCAAGTTCCCCGCGCTGTCGTCGAGGCGATGAATGATTATCTTTACAACCACAACGCCAACACGCATTGGGCGTATCCTTCGAGCAGCGAAACCGATGCGCTGATCGCCGATGCCAGACAAACCTTCGCCGATTTTTTGAACGCTTCGCCCGATGAAATTGCCTTCGGGCAAAACATGACTTCGCTTACCTTTCATCTGGCGCGGGCTTTGGGCAGAGCCTTCAAAGCGGGCGATGAGATCGTCGTTACCGAATTAGACCATCATGCCAACGTGGATACTTGGCGTGCGCTGGAACGTGAGCGCGACGTGATGATTCGCGTCCTGCCGATGAACGTTGAAAACGGACAATTAGAAGTCGGGCAACTTGCGAATTTGCTCAACGACAAAACGAAACTCGTCGCCATCGGCGCGGCCTCCAACGCGCTCGGCACCATCAACGACGTTGCCCGCGCCGCGCAAATGGCGCGCGAGGCGGGCGCGTTGAGTTTCGTTGATGCCGTGCATTACGCGCCGCACAATTTAGTTGACGTGAAAAGTATCGGTTGCGATTTTCTGGCGTGTTCGGCTTACAAATTTTACGGTCCGCACATCGGCATTCTTTACGGGCGCAAAGAACTTCTCGAAGCAATCGGATTTCCTAAACTTAAACCCGCGCCGAATCTTTCGCCCGAAAGAATGGAAACCGGAACGCAGAGCCACGAATCAATCATCGGCGCGGCGGCGGCGGTTGATTTTTTAGCTTCACTCGGGCAAGGCAATTCCAGACGTGAACGACTCGCCGCCGCCTTTGCCGAGTTGCACTCGCGCGACAAAGAGTTGACCGCCGCGTTGTGGCAAGGTTTGTCCGAAATCAAAGGCGTGAGAGTTTACGGACCCGCGCCCGACGCCCCGCGAACTTCGCTCGCTTCATTCACCGTCAAAAATTATCCGTCGGCGGAAGTGAGCCGAGAGCTGGCTACCAAAGCAGTCTTCACTTCGCACGGAGATTTTTATGCGGCAACGGTGGTCGAACGCTTGGAACTCGCCGAGCAAGGATTGGTTCGCGCCGGTTGCGCTTGCTACACGACGCTGGCAGAGGTCGAACGCCTCATCGCCGGAGTCAGCGCGATGGCGGCGGGGAGAGTCGGATCATCTTGGGAAAGTCTTCGTTGACGGCTCGAACGAGCATGAAGGGCATCGGCTTGCTTCTCATCAACCTTGTGTTAAAGGCTACCCACTTCTTGCACGGCGAATTGACCGTCACGAGTTTCAGCCCTGTTCCATACGCTCAATCGCAAACCGCTCTATTTTAAGGAGGACGCCGAACCCCACACTCTCACCCGCCGAATCGCGACCGACCCTATCAAAAGTTAGGGGGCAGTCCGTCATTCTTCCTATACCATCAGCCGGCAACATCCCCAGCACAAAATTATGCGTTCTGCCGCTTCGCTGTTCTGACAGAAGAAGAGGCTGATTGTTTGAAGTAGTGATAAGTTTGATGGAATTAGTAAATGGAGGGGGATTTTATGAGCGATACGTCTGACAAAAGACTTACGCGACGTGAAGTTCTGGCTACGGGCGGGGCGGCTCTGGCTGGACTAGCAGCCGCTTCAACCGTCTCCGGTCAGCAAACGGGTGAAGCGAGTAAGCGGGCGGGAAAACTCGTGGGCAAAGTCGCGCTCATTACTGGCGCGGCACGTGGCATTGGGCGTGCGACTGCCGTCCGGTTCGCGCGTGAAGGTGCGGACGTTGTTCTCGTTGACATTGCGCGCAACATCCCGAGCGCGCCTTATCCGATGGCGTCACCGGCTGACCTTGCCGAGACCGAGCGGCTCGTGCGCGCCGAAGGTCGGCGTTGCTTGAGCGTGCGCGCCGACGTGCGGGACATGAATCAGATGAGACAGGCGACCGAACGCGCAGTCCGCGAACTCGGCAAGGTTGATATTCTGTTCGCCAACGCCGGGATTGCGACGATGGATACGCCGCTCGCAAAAATTACCGATGCCGAGTGGCGCGACGTGCTTGAGGTCAATTTGTTCGGCGTGGCAAATGCGATGCGGTCGGTGCTGCCGCATATGGTCGAGCGTAAGTCGGGGGTCATCGTCGCCAAGTCGTCTGTGGGCGGGCGCATGGGCACGCCCGGCGTGCCGAACTACGGCGCGGCGAAGTGGGGCATCATCGGCTTGGTCAAGTCGGTCGCGCTCGAAGTCGGCAAAAGTAACGTGCGCGTCAACGCGGTCTGTCCGACGTTCATTGATACGGAACTGACTTGGCAGGGAACGTCGCTGCCCGGCAAACCGCGTCCGACGCGCGCCGAAATCGAACAAGTGGCGCGACAGTTTCACGGGCTTGAAGTCGGGGTTCTCCCGTCGGAGGACGTGGCGGCGGCGGTTGTGTTTCTTGTTTCTGACGAAGGACGTTTTCTGACCGGCGAAGCGATAGACGTAGCAGCAGGCAGTAACGCACGGTGGCAGGCGTGAGGTGAGTGAAATGACGAGTCTGGAAAAAGACACGGACAGACGAGCGCGATATGAAAATAGTCTGAGTGTACCGACGTAAACACCTGACAAATCAATAAGGAAACATAATGAATTATCTAACCGTCGCTCGGTACGGCGCAGTTATATGGAGTTTGGGAACCCTGCTGTTTATCTTTCTACGTAATGCATTCCGCTCTGACAATATATTCCTCGTTCCTGATCTTATTTTAGCCGCCCTCCTGATTGTGGCGGCCCTGTCGCCAAAGCGAATTGCGCCGCCGTTACTTCTCGCCGGCTTCTCGCTTTCTGCTGGCGTGTTCATGACGTCAGTCGCATCTTCTATGGTCGCTGGTCAGCTAAACATTCCAAGTCTGGTTGCGACCCTCGGCAGTGTAATTGGAATGGTACTGGTAGCACGGCATATGGTACGTGGGAGCACGGAGTCTATTTGAAAGGGAGAGTCAGAGAAGAAGATGGAAGACGACATCAGAGACGCGGATCAAGAGCTAGACGAGCGACGTAGTCAAGGCAATGTCTCGCTTGACGGCGGAGAGGCGGAAGACTCATCGCCGACAAAGGAAGTTTCCCGGCGGGATTTTTTGGCGCGCACGACACTCACCGGCGCCGGGCTGACCATCGCCTCGCTGCTTCCCGCCCACCTCGCCGCGGCGGCATCACTGCCGGACGGAATGCCTGCCGAAGCGAATGCCGCTTTGTCGGAGTTCATCAAGGAAGGGGCAGTCAAAGTATCTCTCCGAATCAACGGCGCGCGTCACGCTCTCTCGGTCGAGCCGCGCGTCACGCTGCTCGACGCGATGCGCGAAAGATTGGACATCACGGGGCCGAAGAAGGGCTGCGACCACGGCCAGTGCGGCGCGTGTACCGTGCTCGTGGACGGACAGCGCGCGCTCTCCTGCCTCTCGCTCGCCGTGATGCAGGACGGCAAAGAGATCACAACGGTCGAGGGCATTGCACTCGGCGACGAACTCCATCCGGTGCAGGCCGCCTTCATCGAGCAGGACGCCTTCCAGTGCGGCTACTGCACGTCGGGTCAGATTTGCTCGGCAATCGGGATGCTGCGCGAGGTCGCCGAAGGGACGGCGAGCCATGTGACGCCGGATGTCGCCGCGCCGCCGACGCTCGCGACCTTGAGCGATGCGGAGATACGCGAGCGCATGAGCGGCAACCTCTGCCGTTGCAGCGCCTACCCGAACATCGTCGCGGCGGTGCGCGAGGCGAAGGGGCAACGAGTTTGAGTTCCGGCGAGGAAACATCCGGGAAAGGATTTGCGAGATCATGAAGCCGTTCGTCTACAGCCGCGCGACCGAAGCCGCCGCCGCAGTCCGGCAAGTCTCAAACGAGCGGTCGGCGAAGTTCATCGCCGGCGGCACGAATCTGCTCGACCTGATGAAGTCCGGTGTCGAGCTGCCCGACCGTCTGGTGGACATCGCCCGGCTGCCGCTCGCCGAGATCACGGCCCTGCCGCAGGGCGGCGTTCGCATCGGCGCGATGGCCCGCAACAGCACAGCGGCGAACCACCCGCTCGTCCGCGAACGCTACCCCGTGCTTACCCAAGCGTTTCTCGCCGGGGCCACGGGGCAGATTCGGAACATGGCTTCGGTGGGCGGCAACCTCATGCAGCGGACGCGCTGTCCATATTTTTACGACCCGGCGATGAGGTGCAACAAGCGCGAGCCGGGCTCGGGCTGCTCGGCGGTCGAGGGCTTCAACCGCATCCATGCCGTTTTGGGCGCGAGCGAACAGTGCATCGCCGTCCACCCCTCGGACATGTGCGTGGCGCTCGCCGCGCTCGACGCCGTAGTGCGGGTGCAGGGGCCGGAGGGCGAGCGCGAGATTCCGTTCGACGATTTTCACCGCCTGCCCGGAGACACGCCGCAACAGGACACGAACCTGCGGCACGGCGAGTTGATCACCGCCGTAGATTTGCCTGCGCTCCCGTTTGCGAAGCGCTCGCACTACCTGAAGGTGCGCGACCGCGCCTCCTACGAGTTCGCGCTCGTCTCGGTCGCCGCCGTCTTGGACGTGAGCGGCGGGAGAGTGCGGGATGCGCGCGTGGCGTTGGGGGGCGTGGCACATAAGCCGTGGCGTGCGCGCGAAGCGGAAAAGATTCTCACCGGCGCGAGGGCGAACGAAGAGACTTACCGCAAGGCGGCGGAAGCGGCTCTGAGCGGGGCACGGGCCTACAAGCACAACACGTTCAAGATTGAGTTGGCGAAGCGCGCCATCGTCCGCGCGCTGTCCACGGCGGGAGGGTCAGGGGCATGAGCAACGAGATCGGGAAACCGCTGAGCCGGCTGGACGGCAGGCCGAAGGTGACGGGGGCGGCGCGCTATACGGCTGACACGCCCATCGAAGGATTGACCTACGCGGTGTTTGCGACGAGCACGATCCCGCACGGGCGCGTCACGAAACTTGACGTGAGCAAGGCCGAGGTCGCCCCCGGCGTGCTAAAGGTCTTGACGCACCTCAACACGCCGAAGCTCAAGCCGATCCAACACCCGCCGGCGGGACAGTCTCTCATGCCGCTCCAGGACGACCGCATCCTCTACGAGGGGCAGCCGGTCGCGCTCGTCGTCGCCGACACCTGGGAGCGCGCGCGACACGCCGCCGACCTCGTCCGTGTCGAGTACGCGCGCGCGCCGTTCCTGATGGACTTCACAGAGCATTTGGACAAGGCCGTGACAGTCAAGGGCTTCTTCGAGCCTGACTCGAAAACCGGCGACTTCGACAGAGCCTTCAACAGCGCCCCCGTCAAGTTAAAGCAGAACTACCACCTCGCCGACCGCCACCACAACGCGATGGAGCCGCATGCCACCATCGCCGCATGGCGTCGCGGGAAGCTCGACATGTACGACACCGTGCAGGGCGTCTTTGTTGCCCGCACGGTCATCGCTCAGGCGTTAGGGCGGAAGCCCGCCGACGTGCGCGTGCGCTCGAAGTATCTCGGCGGCGGCTACGGCTGCAAAGGTTTCGTCTGGCCGCACCAGATTCTCGCGGCGGTTGCGGCGCGCGAGGTCAGGCGGCCCGTCAAACTCGTCCTCACGCGTGCGCAGGATTACACTTCGCATGGCTATCAAGCCGCCACCGAGCAGACCGTGACGCTCGCCGCCGGGCGCGACGGGCAACTCGTCGCGCTCCGCCACGAGAGCGTCGCGCCGGGATCGATGTCCGATGACTATGTCGAGTACGGAGCCATCGCGTCGCGCACGATGTACGCCTGCCCGGCGCTTGAGACGAGGCATCGCATCGTGCGCGTCAATCGTGGCCCCGGCACTCCGATGCGCGCGCCGCAGGAAGGCCCGTCGATGTTCGGGCTTGAGTGCGCGATGGATGAACTGGCCGTCGTGCTGAAGATGGACCCGGTGGAGTTGCGCCTGAAGAACTACGCCGAGCGCGACCCGACGAAGGGGAAGCCCTTCTCGTCGAAGAAGCTCAGGGAGTGTTACTCGGAAGGGGCGCAGCGCTTCGGCTGGGAGCGACGTAATCCGAAACCCGGCTCAATGCGCGAAGGTCACGACCTCATCGGGTGGGGGATGGCGAGCGCGCTGATGGAGACCTACAGGTTTCCCGCCACGGCGCGGGTCACGCTTGAGCGCGGCGGCACCGTCCTCATCGAATCGGGCACGCAGGAGATCGGCACGGGCGTCTATACCATCATGCCGCAGATCGCGGCAGACGTACTCGGCGTCGCGCCTGAGCGCGTCCGGCTGGTTCTCGGCGACACGACGCTCCCCGGGGCGGGCATGACTGCCGGCTCCTCGACAACGATGGGCGTCGGCTCCGCCGTCCACGACGCGGCGACGAAGCTCAAGCAGAAGCTCACCGAGATGGCGGGCGGCCCCATCGCGCCCGATGCTTACGCTGACCTACTCAAACGCCGCCGGCTGGAGAAGCTCTCCGCTGAGGGCCTCTGGAAGCCGGACGGAGAGGCCGGGACGGGCGAGTCGAAGGAATGGACGATGTACACCTTCGGCGCGGTCTTCGTCGAAGTCCGGGTGGACGAGAGCTTGCGCGTGCCGCGCCTCGCGCGCTGCGTCGGCGTCTACAGCGCCGGTCGCATCATCAACCCGAAGACCGCGCGCAGCCAGATGACCGGCGGCATGATCTGGGGCTTAGGTCAGGCGCTCCTCGAACACACGGAATTGGAACTGAACTACGGTCGCTACGTCGCCAAGGACTTAGCGAACTACCTTGTCCCGGTCAACGCCGACGTGCCCGACCTCGAAGCGTACTTCGTGGACGAGGTTGACGAGCACGCCAGCCCCATCGGCGCGAAGGGCATCGGCGAACTCGGCGCGGTCGGCGTCTCGGCGGCCATCGCCAACGCCGTCTATCACGCGACGGGCGTGCGCGTGCGCGACCTGCCGATCACGGTCGAGAAGCTGTTGTAGTCGCCGGGCGTCATGCTTTAACGGCAGACACGGGACACCGGCCCTCACTGCCGCTGAACCGCGTTTCTAAATACGCGCCATCGTCGCGCGATAATCCTGACAAAGGTTCGCATATTTCGTCGGCTACCCTGCATCTCGCGGGGCTACTTGCCCGCGCATAAAGGAGGTATCGCATGAAGATGACCGATCTGTTCTTGGCTGAACTGGAACGAGAAGCCGCCGCGACGCGTCGCGCGCTGGAGCGCGTGCCCGATGGACGTTATGACTGGAAGCCGCACGAGAAATCAATGGCACTCGGCTATCTGGCAGAGCTTGTCGCAAGGCTGCCGTCGTGGACTGTTTTTATGATCAAGCAGGACGAGTTGGAACTGACAACGTATAAGCAGCCACCGCTCCGCACGAATCGCGAATTGGTGCAAGCGCTCGACGATGGAGTGGCCGAGGCGCGCGAGGCTCTCGCGAACACCACCGACGAACATTTAATGAAACCATGGCGGCTGCTCGTCGCCGGTCGTGTAGTGTCGGAGGAGCCGCGCTACATCATGCTGCGCGACGCGGTGTTCAATCACTTGGCGCATCATCGCGGACAATTGACGGTTTATCTGCGGCTCAATGACGTGCCGGTACCGGCGATGTACGGCCCGTCGGCGGACGAGGGAAGTTTTGCATAGCGAAGCGCCTTTCCGGGGGCGACCGGAAAGTGCGTCCGCGATTTGCCGATGACGTTGGACAAACTTTTATAAAGGAGGTTAATTGATGAATGAAAATGAACGGCAAACAATTTCCGTTAACTTAAAAATCAACAGTGTAAATCACGCCTTGCAGATTGAGCCGCGCGTCAGTCTGCTCGACGCTTTACGTGAATTCGCCGGACTGACGGGAACGAAAAAAGGCTGTAATCAGGGCGCGTGCGGAGCCTGCACGGTGCTGGTTGACGGGACGCGCATTAATTCGTGTTTCGCGCTCGCCGTCCAGTATGAAGGCAGGGATATTACAACGATTGAGGGTTTAGCGGAAGACGGCGAACTTCACGCTTTGCAGTCGGCGTTTATTGAACACGACGGTTTTCAATGCGGTTACTGCACGCCCGGTCAAATCTGCTCGGCGGTCGGAATGTTCAAGGAATTCCAACGCGGCTTGCCGAGCGCGGTTTCCGAAACAATGACGGGCGAAATCGAATTTTCCGATGAAGAAATCAAGGAAAGAATGAGCGGCAATCTGTGTCGCTGCGGAGCATACGTCGGCATCACGGAAGCGATTCACGAAGCGTTTGACGCGGAGGTGAAACGATGAAAAATTTTACATATTCGAGAGCTGAAAATGCGGAGTCGGCAATCATTTTAATTTCAAGTAATGCGGATGCGAAATTCTTGGGCGGTGGGACGAATCTGGTTGATTTGATGCGCGAAAATATCGAACAGCCCGACGCGCTCGTTGACGTGACGAATCTCTCGAAAGATATTGAAGAAACCGCCGACGGCGGAATCAGCATCGGCGCGGCGGCTAAAAACACGGCGGTTGCCAACGACAAAAAGGTGCGCGAAAAATTTCCGGTTTTGGCGCAGGCGATTCTGTTCGGAGCAAGCGGGCAAATCAGAAATATGGCAACGGTCGGCGGCAATCTCCTGCAAAGAACGCGCTGCTACTATTTTTACGACGACGCGGCGCGATGCAATAAACGCGAAGTCGGTTCGGGCTGTGATGCTATCGGCGGTTTTAATCGCATTCACGCGATTTTGGGAACATCGGACGCTTGCATCGCCACGCATCCCTCGGATATGTGCGTCGCGCTCGCCGCTCTCGACGCGAAAGTTCTAGTCGAAGGCAAACACGGCAAACGCGAAATTGCTTTCAACGATTTTCATAAATTACCTGATAACACGCCGCAGATTGAAACCGAATTGCAGACGGGCGAATTGATTACGGCGGTTGAAATTCCGAAGAATGATTTTGCTAAACATTCGATTTACCGAAAAGTGCGCGACCGCGCGAGTTACGCTTTCGCTCTGGTTAGCGTGGCGGCGGCTTTGGAAGTCGAAAACGACGCGATTAAAAACGTCCGCATCGCGCTCGGCGGCGTGGCGCACAAACCCTGGCGGGCATTTGAAGCGGAGAATTTTTTGACCGGCAACCAAGCGACCGGAACTAATTTCAGACAGGCGGCGGAAGCGGAATTGAAAGCAGCAAAAGGTTACGAACATAACAGTTTCAAAATCGAACTGGCGAAACGAACAATCGTCAGCGTGTTGAAGGAATTAGCGGAAAACGGAGGAATCAAACGATGAGCATCACGCAGAAAATTATGGAGACAGTCGCGCAGTTTATGCCCGACAAAGAACCCGATCCGCTGCTGCACAAACACGGTTTCATCGGGAAGCCTTTCAGCCGCGTTGACGGACGGCTGAAAGTAATGGGCGAAGCGACATTCACGGCTGAATTCAAAATTGAGAATATCGCTTACGCCGCCCTTGTCTACAGCACGATTGCGAAGGGGAAAATCACGAAAATTGAACGGAGCGAGGCGGAAAAATCGGCGGGCGTTTTGGCGGTTATCACGCACGAGAACGTGCCGAAAATGAATGATCCGGCGACGTATGACCCGGCTGGCGACAGCAGCGGGTCGGCGAACAGCGATCTGCCAATCTTGCGCGACGAGAAAATTTACTGGAACGGGCAGCCCGTTGCAGTCGTCGTCGCCGAAACGCAGGATCAGACGGAACAGGCGGCAAAACTCATTAACGTCGAGTATGAAACCGAAGATTACGATGTCTCGTTTGACGCTCTGAAAGATACGGCGGTCCCGCCGAAAGAGGTTATGAGCGAGCCGCCCGAAGTCAAAATCGGCGATGCGGAAGACGCTCTCGAAAAAGCCGAATTCAAAATTGACAACATCTACCGCACGCCGCGTTACAATCACAACGCGATTGAGCCGCACGCGACGATTGCCGTGTGGGGCGACGATGATGAAACTTTAACGATTTTTGAGCCGTCGCAGACGATCTACGCCGTCAAAAACACATTCGTTAAAATGTTCGACCTCGCGCCGGAAAGAGTGCGGGTCATCTCGCCGTTTGTCGGCGGCGGTTTCGGCGGCAAAGGCGGGATGTGGTGGTACACCGCGCTCTGCGTGGCGGCGGCGAAAGCAGTGAATCGTCCGGTCAAGCTCGCGCTCTCGCGCGAAGGCGTATTCCGCGTCGTCGGAGGACGCACTCCGTCCGAACAGCGCGTCGCTTTAGGCGCAAACAAAGACGGGAAATTATCGGCGTTAATCCAGAGCGGTGTCACGGCGACGACGACGCATAACAATTTCGCCGAACATTTTTCGTTTCCGGCGAGGCATCTTTACGCTTCGGAAAATTTTTTCATCGGTCAAAAGGTCGTCTTCCTCGACACGGTAGCGAACACCTTTATGCGCGGACCGGGCGAGTCAATCGGCGGTTTCGCGCTCGAATCGGCGATGGACGAATTCGCGTTTGAACTGAAAATTGATCCGATTGAACTGCGCCGCATCAACGAACCCGCCAAAGACCCGACCAAAGACACCGAATTTTCGATGCGGAATTTAATCGAAGCCTACAAACGCGGCGCGGAAAAATTCGACTGGGTAAATAATCCGCCGCGCAGTCAGAAAGACGGCAAATGGCTCATCGGACAGGGCGTGGCGACGGCTTATTATCCGTTTTATCGTTTTACGGCGACAGCTCGCGTTCGTATCAATGCCGACGGAACGGCAATCGTGCAGACGGCGGCGCACGAGATGGGGATGGGAACGGCGACCGTGCAGATACAGCACGCGGCGGAAAGATTGGGTTTGCCGATTGACCGCGTTGCGTTTGAATACGGCGATTCCGATTTGCCCGAATCATCAATGGCGGGCGGCTCGAGTCAAACCGTCAGCATCGGCGCGTCAGTCAGGGCGGCAATCGAAAAAGCTCACCGGGAATTGCTCGCGCTCGCCGGCGACGATTATGATTCACCGTTCTCGTACTTAAAATACGACCAAATCGAAGCGCGGAACGGCGGTTTGTTCAGCAAAAAAGATGCGTCGGAAGGCGAAACTTACGCTTCGATCTTAAAAAGAGTCGGGCAGGATTACGTCGAAGCCGAAGAAACTTCGGCAAAACCTTACGAGATAATGAAATACTCAATGGGTTCTTACGGCGCACAGTTTTGCGAGGTGCGCGTTAATGAAGAATCGGGCGAAGTTCGCGTTTCGCGTTTCTTAGGCTCATTCGACTGCGGCAGAATCTTGAATCCGAAAACGGCGACGAGCCAGTTTCGCGGCGGCATTATTATGGGCATCGGGATGGCGCTGACGGAAGAAACTTTATTCGACGAACGGCGCGGGCGCATTATGAATCCGTCGCTCGCCGAGTATCACGTTCCGGTTAATCTCGATATTCCGAAAATCGAAATTATTTACAACGACATCCCGGACGAACACGCGCCGCTCGGCGCGCACGGCATCGGCGAAATCGGCATCACCGGTGTGGCGGCGGCCATCGCCAACGCCGTCTTCAACGCGACGGGCAAGCGCGTGCGCGACCTGCCCATCACGCCGGACAAGCTGCTGTAGTAGTCGCCCTGAAGAGCAAAAGAGTTTGTGAGGTGAAGACAGGTGAACGAACTAAGAGACATCGTCGAAGCCTACGGGCAAGCCGCACGCGAAGGAAAGCGAACAGTGCTCGCCACGGTCGTGCGGACGAGCGGGAGCGTGTACCGGCGCGCGGGCGCGCGGATGCTCGTCACGCTGGATTCGGG
>JACDEG010000521.1 GCA_013816505.1 Pyrinomonadaceae bacterium
AGACTTACGATAGTTGGGAACTCCTACTTGTAGATGACGGTTCAACCGACGAAAGTACTAATGTTGCTTTGCGATATGCCGAACGGTATCCAGGAAAGGTGAGCTATTTCGATCACGATGACCATCAGAATCGAGGCATGAGTGCTTCACGCAATTTCGGTATTCATCAAGCCAGGGGCGAGTACATTGCTTTCTTGGATGCCGATGATGTCTATTTACCTCAAAAACTCGAACATCAGGTCGCAATTTTGAACTCCCAACCAACAGCGGCGATGGTCTATGGAGCGACGCAACATTGGTACAGCTGGACTGGTAGAGTAGAAGATCTACCGCGCGACAAAATGCATAAATTAGGTGTGCCGTCTAACACTCTGGTCCAGCCGCCAAAACTTCTCACTTTATTTCTCCGACATGAGGCATGGCCACCCGGTACTTGTAGTGTTCTGGCGAGACGTGAGGCAATCGAGCGAATTCGAGGCTTTGAAGAGAAATTTCGAGGTATGTTCGAAGATCAAGTGTTTTTCTATAAGCTCTGTTTGAGCGCCACCGTATTTGTGGAGAGCGGCAGTTGGGATCGTTACCGACAGCATCCTGATTCATGTTGTGAGCTTTCCCGTAGAACTGGAAAATGGGACCCCAGCCGACGGCCTAATCCTGCGCGCGGCGCATTTTTGAATTGGCTTGAAGATTATCTAATCAAACAAAGAATCTCCGATCCTGAACTCTGGAAGTTGCTTCAAAAGGAACTCTGGCCCTACCGCCATCCAATTTTGTACCAGTTCTCAGTAACTGTACATCGAATTAGACAGATAAAAAAAATACTGAAACGGATAAGGCTAGAGATTCAGAGAAATTTGGCCTTCAAGTATCCGAAGTGACCCTAGACTGTTAACTTCAACGCACACTCATGTTGCATTCCACTAGGCTACTACCAGTAGGAAACAATAAGATGCAAATTCCACGATATGATATGGAGTCTAGTCATCAGGTCGTTGCTACACCGAGTGAGTGGAGAGACACTAGATCAGTTTTCAATTCAGTTTATGGAATAACCGCAGAATTTAAACCATTCGCGAGCATCAGATTCCGTGATGCTCGCCAAGGCTTCTTTGATCGCTTGCACCAGCGCGTCGTAAGTTCTCGCTTTTGCGCGTCGCACATAAGTCTTGAGCTTTGACCAGCAGCGCTCAATCGGTTGTCGTCTGGCGAATAAGATGAGAGATACTCCAAGCGTGCGCCGCGGGCAGCAACCAATTGATCAACTCCTTCGACTTTGTGCGACGAGAGATTGTCCATGATTAGAATGTCGCCCGGGCGCAATGTTGGCCCCAGCACTTGGTCAACATAGAGCTTGAAGATTTCACCGTTGATGGCGCCTTCCAACACCTACGGCGCTTGCCACCCGTTCAATCCGAGGGTGGCAATCAGAGTGTAGTTGCTACCGTAATCCGACGGGATATATTCGACCACCCGCTGGTCGGGGACAGCGCGTCCATAGCGGCGGGTCATATTCATTAACGTGCCTGTTTCATCGAGAAATTCCAGCTTTCCAGCCAGCCAATCGGCGGCCCGAGCGCGAAAGTCTGCCCGCTCTTTCCTTACTTCTCGACGGTGCTGCTCAGCTGGCTGATGAGACTTTTTTTTCGCACCAAGCCCTGGCGTTGGAGTGCGCGACACAGCGTCGCCGCGCTGACTGATAATTTCGTAGATGACTCGATCCTTTCTCGCAACTCATCGAGGGTCGCGTCCGGTTGGGCGGCAATAAGCTCACGGATTTTCTGTTCATGATCTTCGAGAATGCGCTGCTGCCCTCCACCGCGCGGGAGAGCCGCTGAACTGCCGGTCGCGCGCCAGCGCTGCAAGAGCTTCTCAAAAAAGGAGCGACTCGCGCCGAACTCATCAGCGATTTCCTGCGGCGTGTAGTCGGGATGATTCTCAAAGAAAAATATGATTCTTTCGCGGAGGTCATCAGAATATTGGATCATATCAACAGGATGACCTATGGCCGTCCATACAATCAAGTGAAAAATGATCTAAAGAAGCGAGTTATATGGATGGTGAAGCTCTAAGCATCTCTGTCTGTATTGTCTGCCGGAATGAGGCAGATAAGCTTGGACCATGTCTTAAATCAGTGGCATGGGCAGATGAAATCATCGTCATGGATCTAACAAGTACGGATAACTCTGCCGAAATTGCGAAGGAGCATGGGGCACGGGTCATCACTCGTGCTCCTTTCCCAGTTGTCGAGCCTCTGCGTAATGAGTTAGCTGCCGTCGCGAGTGGAGAGTGGATTCTGGCTCTCGACCCGGATGAGCGAATAACTCCTGGCCTAGCTCAGGAGCTTCTACAGCTGAGACAGCGAACGGATCTTGATGCCGTGGCAATCCCGATAATGAACTTCGACTTGGGATACCCAGCTAGCAATCCGCTACATCGTTATGACCCTAAGCCAAGAATGTATCGTCGGTCCAGAGTAGAGTGGCCCGTTGTTCCTAACGCTCTTCCAACAATAGCCGACCATCGTCTGTATCTCCTTCCCAAGCGTGACGACCTGGTGATCATACATGATCGGAATCGTAACATTCCGGAGGTCTTAGATAGAGTCGTTCGCTATGCTCCGGCGCAAGCTCAATCCATGATTGACCAGGGACGGGTCTTTACGGCGAAGAGCATGTTAGTTACCCTTACAGGGAAAATCTACAAACAATTCTTTGTCGGGCAGCCGTGGAAAGACGGAGTGCCTGGCGTTTTACGTGCGTCTATCCTTGTCGCATTTCATTTTTATGTATGGGCAGCGTTTTGGCATTTATCCGGCGGTCATCGCACAGCCGCTGATGACCGATTGCTAAGGCGGCTAGGCTTCATCCTTGAACCCACTCGGCAATTATTGAAAATCTGCACAACTTTCTACAGGTTCGTCAAACGGTAACCGTTCACCTGGGTCAATCAAGAATTGAACTCTATAGAATGGACAGCCGTCAAAATCATCGCTAATCTTTGTTTCTCATGTGGCGTGACCTCGGCATCACTAAACGAGATTGGGAGCAGACCTCACAAGCGGTGCGCACCGTGCTGGTTTCGCTTCAGCAGCAAGTCCGCTTGATGGGCATTCGCTTCACTGCTTATGAACAGCAGCTCACGGCACTGCGGCAACAAGTCGCAACGGTTGATGATCTCACCGCCGAGATCGCTGAACTCAGAGAGCGCTTGGGCCAAAACTCCACGAATTCTTCCAAGCCACCTTCATCCGATCCACCTTCCTGCAATGCAAGACCAGCCAGTGCGCCGGAAGGGCGCACAAAACGCGGTGGACAACCCGGACATCAAGGCACGGCGCGCTCGTTGCGGCCGGTGACAGAAGTTGATCACATCATCGAGTTGCGGCCTACAAACTGCACCGGGTGCGGGCGACGCTTACGCGGTGATGATCCACAACCTGAGCGCCATCAGGTCGCGGAAGTGCCGCCCGCGAAGGCCGCCGTGACGGAGTACCAGCGACCTACTCTGTGCTGTCAGAGTTGCGGCACGAAGCATCAATTGGCATGGCCCGCAGATATGCCGACGGGGAGTTTTGGGCCACGCGCCCAAGCACTGATGGCTTAGCTGACTGGAAGGCTCGGTGTCAGTCATCGCGATTGGGTCGAAGCCATGCAGGTGCGGCACGGTGTGGCGGTCGGATTAGGAAGTGTCGCCTCAATCCAACGCGGCGTGAGTGCCGCCCTCGCCGCGCCGGTTGAGCGGGCGCGGCAGTTTGTGCAGCAGCAAAAAGCGCAATATGTAGACGAGACCAGTTGGGATGAAGGTGAGCAGCAGAAATGGTTGTGGGTCAATGTCACCCGAGACGTGACGGTCTTTCATCTGCTCTCCGGGCGCCGTGCCGCTGATGCCCAAGAAGTGATTAACCAGAGTGCCAGAGGCATTATCACGACTGATCGCTATCGCTCATATAGTTGGCTACCGGCGCGCCGGCGGCAAATCTGTTGGGCACATTTGGCGCGAGATTTTCAGGCCATTGTTGATCGTGGTGGTGAATCGGCGGAGATCGGACAAGCACTGCTCAAGCAGGTCAAAGAAATCTTCGCGCTCTGGCATCAGATGCGAGATGGCAACCTGACGCGCGCGCGATTGCAGAGCGCGCTGAGACCGGTCCGGCGTCAGATCACAGAGTTGCTCGAAGCAGGAAGCCAAGTGGCGCATCAGAAGACGCGCCACACTTGTCAGAAGATCTTGCAGGTGGAGCAGTGCTTGTGGACGTTCGTCCGCGCCGAAGGAGTGGAACCGACCAACCACTCTGCTGAGAGAGGGTTGCGGCGAGCGGTGCGGTGGCGGCGCAAGTCATTCGGCACGCAAAGCGCAGAGGGCAGTCAATGTGTCGAACGGGTGTTGACGGCGGTCACCACCCTGAGGCAGCAAGGGCGAGATGTGCTGGCATATCTGACGGCGGCTTGTCGTAATGTGTTGGTTAATGAAGAGGTGAGCGGGCTGATTCCTGACACTTCATAAAAGACCCAGTGAACGGTTACCG
>JACDEG010000522.1:0-3584 GCA_013816505.1 Pyrinomonadaceae bacterium
CGTCAGATCACTCGTGCTGCCCAATCTTCTCTGAATCAAAATTTGATCGAAATGAAACAGCGATCAGCGGAAAAGACGATTTACCGCTCAGACACAAAGGCTCAAAGTAGACACGCAAACAGTGTCTTGGTACCTTCATAGCGAGACTTCCGTCCGGCGTGCTTCGACTCAGTATTCACGCTTTCTCTCTGGGGGCCAGACTGACCGGATGGCCGGTGCGCGAAGACTCGTAGACCGCCTCGATTAGTTGAACGCTGCGCCACGCGTCGCGCCCGTCACAGCGCGGCGTACCGTTCTGCTCAATCGCCCGCACGAAGTCGGCGAAGATTTCCTGATGGCCGCGAACGTCCGAGACGATGGGCGAGGTCGCGCTGGCGTTGAGGTTTTGGATGCGATTCTGGCTACCGCGCTGATCGTCGTCGGAAGCGAAGTCGTCAAGCGGCGTGCGCAGGTCGGCGGAAATCAGGCGGTCGTGTTGCAGGATGCACGTCCCCTCGGTGCCGGTCAGTTCAAGCTGGCGCGGGTAGCCGGGATAAGCGGCCGTCGTCGCTTCGAGCGTGCCGACTGCGCCGTTCGCAAACTCCAGCGTCGCCACCACCATATCTTCCACTTCAATCTCGTGCAGCGCCGTCACCGCGCGCGCATAGACCCGCGACACGTCACCGAGCAGCCACAGCAGCAGATCGACCGTATGCACGCCCTGATTCATCAGCGCGCCGCCACCATCCAAAACCCACGTCCCGCGCCAACGCGACGCGCCGTAGTATTCGGGAGGGCGAAACCATTTCACACGCGCCGACGCGAGCATGATGCGACCGAGCTTTCCTTCGTCAATAATCTTCTTCAAGCGGACGATGTCCGGCGCGACGCGATCCTGAAAGAAGACGCCAAGCTTCACGCCTGCCGCGTCGCACGCTTCAATCAACGCATCGGCACGCGCGATGCTGATGTCAATTGGCTTTTCGACGAGCACATGCAACCCGCGACGCGCGGCGGCGATGCCCTGCTCCGCGTGCAGACCCGAAGGGCTGCCGACGGCCACTATCTCCATCGGACGGTGTGCGAGAAAAGATTCCACGTCGCCATACACCGCGCCGCCGTAAAGTCCGGCCAGCCGCCGCGCCTTCTCCACGTTCTGCCCGTAGACGGCGACGACCTCCGCGCTTCTCGTTTCGCACACCGCGCGCGCATGCGTCTCGCTGATGTTGCCCGCGCCGATGATGCCGACATGTATCGTCACAGGATTTCCTTCCCCCTTCATTCAAATGATTCCACGCAAGACTCGTCGCACATTGTAGGTCACAAATTGATTTTCACCGCCAGAGCACGAGCTAATATTCGCCGCCGAGGACGCCGCAGGACGCGGAGAAATCAAAGGTGAAGTCATGGCCAGGGAGTTGCCCTCGTGTTCCTCTCTCTCTCGCTTCGGCATCCTCGGCGGTAAATCTCTTGACGCCTCCTTTTTTGACAACCCACCACAATTGTGGCAATAACAACGCTGTCACCTAAATCGAATCACGCGGAATTGGCACACAAGCCGCGTCAGAAACTATTCCAACTTGGATTGAGAAGTTATCTTCTGTCGGTTAACCGTTCTCCCAACCGACCTCAAATACATCAACTAAGGATCACTCACGATGAAGAAAAACTTTGCGTCGCTTCTCGCCCTTGCGCTCTCACTTGTGATGTTCGGCTGCACACAGCCCTCATCGAACTCAACTCCATCCCCGTCGTCTTCTCCGTCGTCGTCGCCGGCAACGTCGTCGAAGAAGCTGACCATCGCGATGATCCCGAAGGGGACGACGCACGAGTTTTGGAAGACGGTGCATGCGGGCGCGTTGAAGGCGGCGCGCGAATTGTCGACGCCCGGCAACGAGATCGAAGTGATCTGGAAAGGCCCGCTCCGCGAGGACGACCGCGAGCAGCAGATTCAAGTTGTGGAAGGCTTCGTCAGCCAGCGAGTCAACGGCATCGTGCTCGCGCCGCTCGACAACCGCGCGATGGTGCGCCCGATAGAAGAGGCGAAGCAGGCCGGCATCCCAACGGTCATCTTCGATTCCGGTCTGGAATCGGAAAACATCGTCAGCTTCGTGGCGACCGACAACCTCAAGGGCGGAATGCTCGCCGCCGACCGCCTCGGCGAAGTGCTCGGCGGCAAAGGTAGGGTGCTGATGCTGCGCTACGCCGAAGGCTCTGCCAGCACGCTCGAACGCGAGGCCGGTTTTCTTGAACAGATCAAGGCGAAGCACCCCGGCATCGAAGTTATCTCGTCCGACCAGCGCTCCGGCCCGACGCGTGATACCGCGAAGAGCGCCTCAGAGAATTTGCTGAACCGGCACGGCAATGATCTCCAGGGCATCTTCACCGTCAACGAAAACTCGACCGCCGGGATGCTGCTCGCGCTGCAGGACATCGAGAAGGCAGGCAAAATCTCGCTCGTCGGCTTCGACTCAAGCCAGCCATTTATCGAGGGCTTACGCAGCGGACAGATGCAGGGCTTCGTCGTCCAGAACCCTTTCAGGATGGGCTACCTCGCCATCAAGACGATGGTCGACCACCTGCAAGGCAAGCCCGTCGAGCGGCGCGTCGATACCGGCGTCGCCATGATTACACCCGACAACCTCGACTCGCCCGAATCGAAAGAGTTGCTGAATCCGCCGGTGAACGAGTATCTGAAGTGATTTTCGATTGCCGATTGCCGATTGCCGATTGAAAACGTTGGGGTGAAGCTGAGACCTGATGAATGAGAATGAGTTGAAACAGCGCACGAAGCAGTTTTCTCTGCGCGTGATTAAATTGGTGGGAGCTTTGCCGAGGAGCGTTGAGGGTCGAACGGTAGGAAATCAACTCGTGCGTTCGGGGACTTCAGTCGGAGCGAACTACCGCGCGGCGTGTCGAGGAAGGTCTAAGGCAGAGTTTATCGCCAAGCTAGGAACCGTCGAAGAAGAGGCAGACGAAAGCGCGTTCTGGATGGAGATAATTATTGAAAGCGGACTGATGGAAAAAAAGCTTGTAGAAAATCTTTTACAAGAGGCGAATGAGATCGTGGCAATTATCGCAGCCTCACGCAAGTCTGCTTCGAGGCACTGAAAGGGCTGCAACCGTCAACCCACACTCAACAAGTATTTGGCCGGCAATCGCAAATCGGCAATCGGCAATCGAAAATCTCATGTTGACCCTTTCTGACATCGCTAAACGTTTCGGCCCGACAGTGGCGCTCGATGGGGTGAGTCTTGAGTTGCGTCCCGGTGAAGTGCATGCGCTGATCGGCGAAAACGGCGCGGGGAAAAGCACTCTGATGAACATTCTCGCCGGGTCACTCAAAGCCGACCGCGGCGAGATGCGAATCGATGGTCACTCCTACGCCCCCGCTTCTCCGCTCGATGCGCGGCGCGAGGGAATCGCGCTGATTCATCAGGAACTGTCGCTCTGCCCTCACCTGTCGGTCGCCGAAAACATTCTGCTCGGTATGGAACCGGCGCACTACGGATTCCTCGACCGTGAGGTGTTCCGCCGCAAAGCACTGGAAGTGCTCGACGCTTTTCACCACCCCGAGATTCGTCCCGAACGGCGCGTCGCGGACT
>JACDEG010000522.1:3594-4525 GCA_013816505.1 Pyrinomonadaceae bacterium
CGGCGCGTCAGGTCGTCGAAATCTGCCGCGCCATCGCCGCCCGCGCCCGCTTCATTCTGATGGACGAGCCGACCAGCAGTTTGCAGCGTGAAGATGTCGAACGCCTCTTCGCGCTGATCCGACGGTTGCGCGGTGAAGGCATCAGCGTCGTCTACATCAGTCACTTTCTTGAAGAGGTGCGCGAGATTGCCGACCGCTTCACCGTCCTGCGCGACGGGCAGAGCGTCACGTCTGGCACCCTTGATTCCGTGACCAACAACAACCTGGTCGCGCAGATGGTCGGGCGGCCTGTGGATAATCTCTTTCCGCCGCGACACCATATCAACGGCGAGGGAGAAATCGCTCTCGAAGTCCGCGACCTGTCGGCGCCACCGGCGTTGAAGCACGCGAGTTTCGAGTTGCGGCGCGGCGAAATTTTAGGCGTCGCCGGATTGATGGGGTCGGGCCGCACGGAGATGGTGCGGGCCATCTTCGGTCTCGACCCGGCGGCAACGGGCGCGTTCACGCTTCATTCGCGGGCCATCTCCGCGCGTGGCGCAACACCTTCGCAGCGACTCGCGCAGGGCATCGGCTACCTGAGCGAAGACCGCAAGGGCGAAGGTCTCGCGCTCGCGCTCTCCATCGCCGACAACACGACGGTGACGCGCTTCCGTTCGTGCTCGCGTTGGGGCTGGCTCGACCTCGCACGGCAGCGCCAGCAAGCCAATAACTGGATTAAAGAGATCGGCATCAAGGCGCGCACATCCGCGCAAGCGGCGCGCACGCTCTCCGGCGGCAACCAGCAGAAGGTCGCCATCGCGCGCCTGCTCCATCAGAACGCCGATGTACTGCTGCTCGACGAACCGACGCGCGGCATCGACATCGGCAGCAAGGCGCAAATCTACGAAACCATCGCGCGCTGCGCCGCCGATAACAAAGCCGTGCTGATGAT
>JACDEG010000523.1 GCA_013816505.1 Pyrinomonadaceae bacterium
GAACGGAGCAGAGCCGACGCCAGCGTTCGTCGCGTTGAAGGAGTTGATCGAGCTGTGCGGGGCGCGCGTCTTCCTGATGTCGCCCGCCGAGCACGACCGGGCGATGGCGCTTGTCAGTCACCTGCCGCAAGTCGTCTCTGGCGCGCTCGCGGTGACGATCAACCGACAGTCGAACGCGCCGTCGCTAATCGAAGTGGCGGGCACTGGTTACCGCGACATGACGAGACTCTCGGACAGCGCGTGGTCGGTGTGGCGCGACATTCTCATCACCAACCCGGCGTTTCTGGCCGAGGCTGTCGATTCACTGATTCAAACGATAACAGACGTGCGAGACGAACTGCGGAATATCACCCGCGCACAAGGCGAGGCAGGCAAAGCAGGCGCGGACGACCACAGCGACGACATTAGTCTCGCCGCCACACGCAAACTTTTCAGATGACTTTTGGACGCACAATTCAATCCGAAGAAGAGGGTATGGAAAGCTTATGATTCTCATCCTGACACCGAACGTGACCACGGGCAACGAAGAGTACCAGCGTCTGATGCGGTTCCTCGCAAAGCTCGACAACATCGCGATCCGCGTCAATCAAGAGCAGGGCGTCGAGCGGACGCTGACTGAGATTTACTTAATCGGCAACACGGCGGCGCTTAATATCGAAGACATGAAGAGTCTGCCGTGCGTCGAACATGTCGTCCGCGTCTCTGAAGAGTACCGCGTGCTCGGGCGACACAAATCAGACAATCGCCCGACCGCGTTCGATTACAACGGCGTCCGCTTCGGGCAGGACAACCTCAACGTCTTCGCCGGGCTGTGCGCGGTCGACACCCGCGAACACGTCGAAGAGATGATGAAGGCACTACGCGATTACGGACAGGTCTGCACGCGGATGGGCGCGTACAAACCGCGCACCAGCCCGTATTCGTTTCAGGGTCACGGACGGGCATGCCTCCCGTTCGTTTTCGAGCTGGCCGGGAAGTACGGCATTAAAGTCATCGCGATGGAGATCACGCACGAGTCGCATCTCGACGAGATTCACGAGTCGCTCAGCGAAACCGGAAACCCGACCGGCGTGATGCTTCAGATCGGGACGCGCAACACACAGAACTTCGAGCTGCTGAAGATCGTTGGGCGGCAGCAGGAGTTTCCTGTGCTGTTGAAGCGCGGCTTCGGCATCACGCTTGATGAATCGCTGCATGCCGCCGAGTACCTAGCGAGCGAGGGCAACCGCAAAGTTGTCTTTGGGTTGCGCGGGATGAAGACAAGCATCGGCGACCCGCATCGGAACTTCGTCGATTTCGCGCACGTCTCCGTCGTCAAACAACTGACCCGGATGCCGGTCTGCATCGACCCGTCACATTCTGTCGGCGCGCGCAGCCACGGGCCAGAAGGGATTTTGGATACCATGCACGTCACCGCGCAGGGCGTCATCGCGGGTGCCAATATGATCCTCGTCGACTTTCACCCGCGCCCCAGCCAGGCGCTCGTCGACGGGCCGCAGGCGTTACTATTGAAAGAGCTACCGCTGTTTCTGGAAGACGTCACTGTGGCGCGCGAGGCGTACGAAAAGAGGTTGGAACTATTCCGGCGCTATCATTGAACCGAGGCCGCCGTGTTATCACAAAATTCCCCGCGCACCGAAACAACGTACTGGATCAAGCCGCCGGGTCAGCGCACTGGCGGCGGGGCGGAGTTGGTGACTCCGAAACCACGCCGCTAAAGATTGGCGCTGTGAATTTATGGGAAAGGCACGAACGGTGTATCAATCCGTTCGTGCCTTTCAGCTTTTTGGAGATGGCAGGGACTTCCGGTATGAAGCACCGCCCTCTCTTTATCACCGACCGCTCTATGTTTGTTCGAGAGCGAAGGCGGCTTGGTCGTAGTCGTCCAGCCCGTTGAGACGGCCCGAACCGTTCCACGTCTTGACGTACATGTTGAGGTTGATCGAAAAGCTGCAACGTGTGTTCGGCATCCCCATCGCGTTGGTGCCGAGCATCGCCGCGAAGGTGTTAGTGCCGCTGGCGCCGGGGCCTGCGGGCGGCTGGCCGACGTTGCTGTGACTTCCCGGATCGGCGGTCGCATTGGCGAGTGAGCCGGTCGAGCCTCCCAAACCGCGTTGCCAAACCAGCGAGTGGTAGTAATGGAACATGTCGTTCGGGTGATAAGCGCGGTAGCCGATACCGAAGGTCGCGCCGCCCGCCCCGGTAAAGAACTGACACTGCTCGGTGCTCGCGACGCCGTTCTTCCGTAAATCGACGATCTTCGCTAGCGATGGACGGTTGTCCCACCACAGCATGTGCGTCAGCGCCGCGAACGGTACGTTGAGCGTCGGAACATTTTCAGCCGTCCAGCGCCGGAACGTGAAGGCGGCTTCAGTCGTCGCGCCGGAGTCGGGCGTGCCGGTCGGACGGAGTTGATTACCGGCGGCGTCAAAAATCTCGACGGTGAGTAGGTAACGCCCGTCAGTGAATGCCGCCAACGTCGTGTCCAAATAGCCATGATACTGGCCGCTCTGCCACTCGCCGACAATGCCGATGTCATACGGGATGAGAAACAGATTGGTCTGCGTGCCGACAGGGTTAGGGCCGAGTGGCACGTCCTGATCGACAATGCCGCCCATCCCGTCGCTCGTCCACTTCTTCCACGACAAACCGTCCGTCAGGTATGTTCGTGGCCCGGTCGGATTGCCGTTCGCGTCGGCGCGGCTGACGCTGATGCGGTAATACTTTCCGCCGGCGTTTTGCAGCGGCTCGCTGAAGTGATAACGCAACGCGAGCGTCCCACCCCAGTTGCAATCCTTCATCACACCTTTGGCCGCTGCTGGGTTGGCCGCCGGGAAGCACAAACCGTCGTTGTAGTTGACAGGCGTCGCGACGCTGTATGCCCCGTCGGCGTTCGGTGTCTTCAATTCGTAGCTGCGCGTATTCCCGATGTCCTGCAACACGACGAAGGCGCCCGTTCCGGGAATCTCGTCATCGCGGCAACTGCGCGCGAAGAAGCTGTATGAAGTCAACTCAGCGTCTTCACCCTGCTCGAACCACTGGTTGGCGGCGATGCCGTTGTAAATCGTGTAGGTCGTCCCGTTGATGCTCTGCTTAATGACGTAGGCATATTCGTAATGGCAGCGTCGGCCAAGGATGGGAAGCAAGCGGTCACGCCAGCAGATGTGGAAGCTGCCGTCAGGTCGAATGAAGCCCTGAGCGACTTTCGTCGCCGCTCCGCAGTGACACCAGAGATAGGGACGCGCCAGAATGTACGCGGCTTGTTCGACCTTTGACAGCCTCTCGATAGCTTGCAAATCGCGGCGTGCGTTGAGCGCTTTCGTGTCGAGCGCACCGTCCTTAATGAACGGGACCGGCTGGAAGGGTGGCGGGTCAGGCTCCGGGCGTGGAGGGAATCTGATCGGCGGGACATCAATCAAGATGTCTTCTAATTCAGCAATCAGGTCGGGCAGGCGTGGGTCTTCGATGATCCAGAAAGGACAGCAACAAGTGCGGCGATAGACCTCGATGAGACCGTCGCAGACTTTGGCACAACGGTATGGGAAGAGCGGCTTCAGGTCGGGAAAGAATGACTTGATGTCGCGCCTTGCTTCGATTCCGCTCCCGCCGATTCTTTGAAAACTCGCAGCGGTGCTTGTCATATCTGGGGATTGTGGCGTCGACTGCGCCGCAGACTGCGTTGTTAACAGATCGAAATTCGCGGCTCGCAGCGACAGTTGTTTGATTCGCCATAGATAAGGGAAGCAATGGCGCACCGTCCCGGAGACACAGCGCCGAAAGCCGAACCAGATGCCCCAATCACGACGAGGGATTTCAATCAGCGCATCGGTGCTTAGTAGTTCTCGAAAATGCGACGCGCGGAATTTCGCGACGCTGCGGCGATCCAGTGTTTCAAAGTTCTCCGTGAACGGGCCGACGAAAAATTGATCGGCCGCATCGAGCACCTTGTCGGGCACATCGAAATTACCTTCCGCATTGACCTTCGAAACGAACGTCGATTTGTAATTGGCGTCGACTGCGTAAACTGCCAACTCCGGGGGTTGCGCTCCGCCCGTCTCCTTCCGGACATCCTCTGCATCGAATCCCGTCAAGACAAGTTTGGGGCGTTGGCCCCCACCTCTCGCGCCCTCTTTCAATCTTTCATTCTTAGCCATAAATAAATACCTCCGACGCTTTGACTAGCGCGTTAGACATAGAAATGGAGAGTGACCGACTCTCCGGCAAGCCCGACCGAGCGGCACACAAGTTAAGTCCGCGTTCGGGCTTCTCTAGAGCCAGCATTCATCGCCGCACGACAATCATTGACAGACTGAAAATCCGGCGTCTGATCGTTGGCATCAGAGAATTGGAATTCGCAATCGAAAATCGCAGAACCGCTCGATGACATGTCAGACAAGTCTGTCGAACGTTAGTTCACCTTATCCATGTTGACTCGCACCACGAGACGAGGTAGCTGCGATTACCCTGCTCGTATTTCAGAACTGGTCAAACAAGTAATTGAAGATTTCCGCG
>JACDEG010000087.1 GCA_013816505.1 Pyrinomonadaceae bacterium
ACGTGAAAGAAGATTTCCCAAGCTGGTAGGCCTCGTCCCGATTCCCGCCGACTTCGATCACGTCCAACTTCCAATCCTTCGCTCCCTTGATGCCCGTCCAGTAAGCGTCAATTCCTTGACGCCCCTGTATCTTCTGCCCGCGGTGGAACAGAATCGTCGCGTCGTCGGCGTAGAACCGCGCGACGCCGAGCAGGTCGCCGCGTTTCATCGTCTCGACCATCCGCCGGTTGGCTTCGACGATCTCGCGGCGGAGCGCCGCCTTTTCCGCTTCACTTTCAGATTCAACTAGGAATGCGTATTTCATCCCCGCGTGAGCCGACGCCGCGCCGGTCTCGCCCGCGTTGCGCGCGACCTGCACGCCGAGCACGACGACGATCAGCAACGTCATCAACGCCAATACACGACTTCTATTCATTGTGTGCCCCCATTCTCCTCACTCATATCGAAGCGCGACCATCGGATTAACTTTCGCCGCCCGCTATTGCCACCCGCTATTGCCGGGACGGGAAATGCTATCAATGTGATAGAAGTGAGCAGCGCGGCGACGCTGGTGCCGCTCCTCTGCGTTACAGCGAAGGTTAATTACGCCGAAGATGCCGCCCCCGTGACGTAGATTGCCTGTCGAGCGGTCGCGCCCCGCCTTTAGGACGAGTGATGCTTACCATCGCGGTGAGGACAACTGCGAGGCTCGTGCCAATCGTGGCGGAGTCTTTAGTAGCCGCATTTTCTCAATTAACGCGGACGGGGCAGGCGGTCGCGTTCTCACTTCCGGGAGAGAATAATCCCAGATGTGGGAAACGTCGTGCGCTGAACGGTGTTGAGGTACCGTTCAGATTTAGAGCGGATTACGATTGGATATACGTAGTTCGTAGTGCCCCCTTCAGGTGGAAACGCCCGGCGGCGACACCTTTCGGCTGAAAGCGGCACTATGAACTCTCTCGCCAGGGTACTGTCAACTTAATTTTGTGGAGAGATCGAACTGACAAAAGATGATGAGTGACCACTTCGATTATTCAACTGTCCGGATCAACTGTCGCCCTCTTCAAGCCGACATCTGAACACAACTCACCTCAGCCCATGTCCCAAACCTCGACTGCATCTCTTCCCGGTATCGCTCGGCCGTCAGCAGATGCCTTCGTGGTTTGAAGTGCGATGCGATGATTGAAAAGGCTGACAGGAACCGTTGTGCGTGCCCGGCTGATTTGAACCTGCGCATTACCTTCTCACGTACTCTGGTCGGTTGATGTGAGTTCTCTGCTCGGTTGTTCAACCCCTTGTGCGCTCGATGCTCAACACCGGGCATGACCTCAGCTTTCGCTGCACTGTAGCTTTTCAACTTATCGGTGATGATCACGCGCGGCACATACTGCAAGCCTTTAAGTAGCTTGCGGAAGAATCGCTTGGCGGCTTTCTTGTTCCTACTACTTTGCACCAAGATGTCAAGCACATTGCCATCCTGATCCACGGCTCGCCACAGGTAGTGATCCCTGCCATTGATCTTGAGGAACATCTCATCCATGTGCCACTCGCTCTCCGGGCCGGGGACGGCTCCGGCGCAGTCCATTAGCAAAGGTCTGGCCGAACTTGAGGCACCAGTATCGGACGGTCTCGTAGGTGAGAGTGAGGCCGCGCACTGCCATGATCTCTTCGACGTCGCGAAAGCTCAAAGCGAAACGGAAGTAAAGCCACACTGTGTGGCTGATGATTCCGGCGGGGAAACGATGACGGCGGTAGAGAGAAGTGGCTGCGTGCATCAGCGGAGTATGCCGCACGTACGGATCTGCCGCACGCTGGCATCGCTAAGTTGACGATACCCTAACCAATGAGCGGTCTCACTGTACTTGCTTTCATCTCAATTCAACCTTGGCAAATACCTCAAGCATCTCTCCCTCGGATGGGGGTTGCAGGACGTTACGCGCCGCAAAATCTTGAGCTTGTGGATAGCTCGTGTCTTGAATGCGCTCAGCAGCTTTCGCGAGATCGTAGGCGGTATGCCGCAACTGAACGCCGGGTCCAAGTAAGAGCCAATCGGCACCTGGTTCCCCAAATGGCATTCCCACACTGCCGGCATTCACAACTCAAATCCTTCCGATCATTCGATCAAACTGCATGTGCGTATGACCGCAGACGACCACAGGTACTTTGAGTCCTTCAAAGACTGGTAAGAGGCGGTCTTCAGGCGTCAGACGGGTAAATATCTCAGTGTCGTTTCGCGGTGTCGCATGGCAAAACAGCACCTCGCCTAATCCCGAAACCTCAACACGCAGTGTTTGGGACCAACTCCCTAATAACTCCTCGTCTTCAGGATGAAGCTGCTGCGCATTCCAGCGCACGACTTCTCGAAACTGTTCTGAGACCTCGCTTGACTCCGTGCCTGCTATCTGTGCCAGCACCACACGGTCACCATTGCCTTGGATAAACTGTACTGGAATATTGAGGCCCAGCAAACACGTGAGTGTTTCACGCGGCATCGGACCCGGCATCACATCGCCCCCAACCACGACATGGTCCACCTTTGCTTGACGAATATCTTGGAGGACAGCCTCCAGTGCGGGGAGATTCCCATGAATGTCATAGATTGCAGCGATCCGCATCACAGACCTTGATCTCTCTCGGGAATTGATTAGCCGCCGAACGTCAGGTTGACCAAGCGCGCACGATCAATACCAGAAGGTACCAAGAACATATTGCTCCTGAGTGATGAGAGCCGGGATCGAACCGGCCGTGACCCATTCCTCGCGCGGCCGCGGAGCCGTCGAGCCGTCATGACGCTTCCCTACGGATTGCAGTGCTGAGCGCCGCCTGAGTGACCGGCGGGCGCGGGAGCGACACGCGTAAAGGGTGCCGGTGTAGGCCGGGTTGTGCAGCAGGAAGCGCACGGTCGTGTGCCGCCAGCGGGGCTTGCCGGTCGGGGAGGTGACCCCGTGCTCAAAGAGCTTGTTGACGATACGGCTCAGCGAGGCCCCGTCCTCCAGATACCAGGCGAAGAGCTGGCGCACGACCGCTGCCTGCGCTTCGTTGATGCGCACACCCGCCGGATCACGCGGGTGTGCGGGGTCGAGCAGATAGCCGTAGACGGGCTGCACCCACGGCAGTAGCAGCTCCGCGCGGTAGCGGGCGAGACGCCCGCGCCGCATCCGCTCGCCGATGAGTGTGCGCTCATACTCGGCGACTGCGCCGCGGATCTGTAGCAGGAGGTGCTCGTGCGGCGTGTCGCCGAGTGGCTGGTCGAGGAACTCGACGTGGCAGCCGGCACGCTCGAACTCTTCAAGTAGCACCATCTGATGGACGCGCGTTGCGGGCGAGCCGATCAGGCGAAGTGACTAAGATATGGTCATAGTCGCCAAGGCGCACGTGATCGCGTAGACGGTCGAGGGCAGGTCGGTTGAGGGTGGCGCCGCTCTCGCCCTTCGTCGCGGAAAACGTGTTCGTCAGCCGCCAGCGCGCCGCGCGAGAGCAGGTTGGTGCGCAGCCTTTTGATCTGCTCCTCGATGGAGTGTTGCTGCGAGTGTGTCACGGTCGAGATCCTGGCGTAAATGGCGGTCCTCATCACAAATCTCCTTTGGTAGATGCGACGCAGGCGAATCGCCTTCATCTGTGACGCGCGCGGCAGACCACTCAAGTAGGAGTTGGTGGGCACGGTCCCACCGGGAAAGAGCGTCGGAGCGCTCCTCTATGCTTCGTCGCACACGCCACGCACGTTTCATAAACTCCCCTCCGTCGCGCGAAGTATCGCTTCGGGGAGTTCACACCCGGCGGGCAGGTTCGCCAAGCTATGGGCAGCGGCGCCAACTCAGCGAGAGATGGGCGGGGCGGCTCATGCAGAATTTGTCATTTGTGATTAGACCATTTACCAGCTGACGCACAACAGGATCACGTCTGGGGCGTAGTGCCGCCACTTTACAGGGGATGAGTTGCGTTTCATTGATCGGACCTCGAAGCAGTGCTAGAGCGAGGATGAGTAGCGGATTATATCCGAGAGCAGTTCTTGCAACACTTCCAGGGGAAGAGCCATCAAGCGGCAGTTCTTGCGCTGGCCTACAAGTGGATCAGGATTATCTATCGCTGCTGGCAGACACGGACGAACTATAACGAGGCACGCTACATGGAATTCTTGCGCCACAAGGGTTCGGTGTTGGTGCCGGCGGTGGCAACAGCCGGGGCATGAGCGGAAGATGCTGCTTGACACGACGTGATCCGTCTGCACGGTGGTGTGGGAGGGGGGGGACTATGAGGTTCCTCCCTATCCCGATTGTTCGATGGCGGGTTAGTTGGAACGAGCCGCTTGAATCTTTCTTACAATTATCTAAGCAGAGAGATTATGGTTCGCTTACTTCACCGAACAACAAACGCGCGATAGGAATCACCCGCACGAGATACGCTGCGATTAAAACTAAAACGGTCTCTGCAACCAAGAGCAACACCAACACTAAAGGCGTGCTAACGATTAAGCCAATTCCGGGAAACGCTAAAGAGCTTGACCCTCTCATCCACACGCCAAGCAGAAGGATGATGAAGATTAAGATAACGCTAGAGATGATTACCGAGATAGCTAACAGAGCTAATAAAATGTAGTTCATTCATATCTCCTATCTCTGCTTCCTCGAACAACGCTTTGGCTCACACGAGAGCTATCGAACGCCCGAATTCAGCCGCGCCGAGCGAGCATCACCCTACCTGATCTTTAGGATGATGCTTGAGAATGAAGCTATCGAGGCGTCGCGCTGCAATGAGTTGTTCTGCCACCCGCCCGTAGAGAGAGGCTGCTTGCTTGTATCTCTTCCCGACGAGCCGGACGCAGAGCATTTAGTCCGGCGCGGCAATTGGCATCTGAACCATTTCACCGCGAAGCATGACGGCGGCGACTCGGCGCGTGTTGCTGATGTTCTCTAACGGGTTCGCGTCGAGCAACACAAGGTCAGCTACTTTTCCCCGCTCAACAGTTCCAAATGACTTCAGTCCGAGAAACTTTGCTGGGTTGCGTGTGGCGGATTGCAAGGCTTCCATTGGCGTCAAACCTGCTTGCACAAGCAACGACAGTTCCTCGTGCAACGGCGAAACGCTGTTCTCCGAAGGCAAGTCAGTACCGGCTAAAATCATCACTCCTGCTCGGCGCATAGCATTGACCATCTCAAGGTACTTCTGCCAACTCCGTTCTGCGTACCGATCATCTTCCACACTCAGTTCTTTGCGCTTAGAACTCCATTCGCTACGCAACGCAACAAGCGTCGGGGTTTGCCATGTGTAATTCTTGGCAAAATGGATAAACAGAGCCATCGCCTTTTCATCGCTGAAGCTGTCGAGCAAAGGTTTGATTAGTTCAGCGCGAAAGAGTTTTAGGTCGGCGGACTCTTCACCCTTTTTGGCACCGTACTCATACCCACTCGCCCGCCTTAACTCTTGCCGGCAGTGTTGCAGCAAATGATTGTCAGTTACAATCTGAGGCTTTCAACGTTTGACATCCGAGCGAGGCACAATCATGAAGCGCATCCAAAACCCCTTTAAGTGGCGACATCATGAACCCGAGATCATCCTTCTTTGCGTCCGTTGGTATTGTAGATTTCAACTTTCGTATCGCGATCTGGAAGTGATGATGAGAGAGCGTGGCCTGGCAGTAGACCATACAACTGTGTGGAGATGGGTGATGCGCTACGCGCCTGAAATCAACAAACGCTTGCGCCCTCACCTCAAGCTGGCCGGCACTTCATATCGCATTGATGAAACCTACATCTTGCGTCGGTAAAGAATATAAATACCTGTACCGCGCCGTCGACACAGACGGACAGACGATTGAATTCATGTTAAGTGCCAAACGCGATATTAGTGCAGCAAAAAGGTTCTTTAAGAAGATGATGCGAGCTGATCATCGACGGCTCCCGCTCTCGATCAACGTGGACAAGAATGCTGCCTACCCTGATGCTTTCAGTGCCTCACAAAAAGAAAAGGTGTTGCCGATGGATTGTCAGCTTCGGCGCGTCAAATATTTGAATAACATCATCGAACAAGATCATCGCTTCATCAAAAAGAAGGTCCGCTCCTCGCAATGCTTCGGCTCGTTCTACACTGCGGAGCGAACGATTGAAGGAGTCGAAGCGATGAACATGTTGCGGAAGGGACAGATCAAAAGGTTAGCCGGTAATGATGCGATGGGTCAGGCGAAGTTTGTTGCTTCGCTGTTTCAGATCGCCGCATAACGAAAAGTTGATGGTGAACTTCCTGCCCCAAAATATTCTTTGCAACGCAACCATCTGACATTGTCGAGATAAATACCTGAATCTCCAGAGATCCCACTAATCGCCCTTTTGTGTACCCGCCGATGTCTGAAGAAATCATTATTACCTTTCATAATGGCTTATCTCTCACCCAAAACCAGATCGTGAAACAATCTGTTAGGGACACCAACATCCTTTCGACAATCCGCCGGCAAATTTCTGATCTCCTGCCAAATCCACCGGCCTCTTACACACGGAAGGTATTAGCGCTAAATCTTGGAAGGCGGTGGGTCAGTCGCATTCCAAGCGCCCTCTCTGGGCCTCGCGGGGCCATGCCTGTCAGCACAATGCTACGGTCAATAAAGAAATGTTGTTAGCGAACCTGAATCCTGAGTTGAAAAAGGTCGCGACAAGGACATGAAGCGATGCAATGAAGGAGGGATGAAACAAATTCATTTGCCAAAGAGGTGACGACCAATGCTCATTACAAAAGAATATTTCGCAATTTTGTATGTCACCATGGCCGACTTCTTTAACCAACATCCCGCGTTGGCAAAGTGGCGCAACTCCAACCATGCGACGCCTGCTTCACGGACGCCGAAGTGTTCAGGTGTATTCTCATCAAATTTCGCACATATCGGATGACAATCCAGCTATTAAAGCTAATTTCATTGATAAAGAATAAGAATTATCTTTACTTAGGTTTTGATGGAGTGTATAAGGGCCAACATGTTGGTCACTACACCCTTCTCAGTATCGCCTAACCCTGCCGCACTGTTTATCACTCCTTCCCTGCGTTCAGCCCTACACAAGATTCGTTACACAGTCGACAATAGGCAGGGCTTGACATGCCTTCTTGGTGACGCCGGGATGGGAAAGTCGAGCCTGATGCGCCTTTTGCACTTGGAGTATGAGGGCCGTGAAGATGAGGTGACGGTGGCCTTCCTGACCGATCCTGACTTTAATACTCCTAACGCTTTTGTACGCAGCATCTGTCAGGCATTTGAAATACCGATGCGCCGATCTCTTCAAGCGCAAAAGACACAGTTTAAAGATTTCATCCTTGAGCAGGCATCGGCGGGTAAGAATATGGTGTTACTACTTGATGAATCTCAGGGCATGAATTCCGAAGTAATGGAGGTTTTGCGTTCTTTTCTTAACTTTGAGAGCAACACCGCCAAGTTGCTACAAATCGTGATGGCTGGTCAGCTTGAGTTGCGGAATCGCTTGAAAATGCCGCGCAATAAAGCCTTGAAATCCCGCATCGTGATGTATTCATTACTGAGTCCGCTGACGCCTGCCGAGGCAAAATCAATGATTACGCATCGATGTCAGATGGCGGAAATCCCAATTCCCTTCCCCGACACTGCGCTTGATTTAATTTATTCATCGACCGGCGGTGTTCCCCGCGACATCCTTCGGATCTGCGCGTATGCCTACCAAACAGCACAAATTACCGGTGATAAGAATGTGTCAATTGAGCTTGCTGAACAAGCTATTGAACACGAGCGAGCGATCATGGATGAGGAGGCCGTATGAGTAGTAAGAGCAGCAAACTTCTTCACCTAGATCCGGTAGCAATTGCCCTTGAAAAGAGGGACAAAGCCGCCCGTGAAATACAAAATAAAGCTTCATCTACCCCTGACAATAATAATCTAGATCAGAGTACTATTAGTACCCAGAGTACTCTGGGTACTAATAGTAGTAAGAGTACTCAGAGTACTATGGGTACTCATAGTCCTATTGCACCCGTTCGGGATTTTATGAAGGTAGCTAATTCTGTTAGCCGGGATGCGGTTCGTAGAGGTTTGTTCAAGGGCAAGAGTAAGCAGATTTACGATTTTCTATATTCCAAAACGCGTGGCTCAATTGTACCGACCAGATGCGTCCGTCTGACCCGACGCGAAGTGATGTTGGGGGCCAATATAGGTTCAACCAAAACTCTCTACTTAAACATGCAACACCTGCGCGGCGTAGGGTTGATTCAGTGGCAGGAAATGATCGGTCCACATGAAGGAAACGAATATACGGTGAATCTGCCAGAGGAGATCCAAACTATGGGTACTCAAAGTACTCAGAGTACTGATAGTACGTCGAGTAACTCTAGTCCGAAAGTACTAGGAGTACTCAGAGTAGAAAGTACTATGAGTACCCATAGTTCAAGTGCTGATATTGCAACAACTTATGAGAATCCTAAGACTTCATTTAAAACTAATACAAATGATGATGAATGCTGGCGCAAACTTCGCGAGGCTGAGAGGGAAATCACCGGGGAGGAATCACCTTCGGCAGCGTGGGATGAACTGTTTGAGTTGCTTGCTTCCGAGTTGAAAACCGCTGCCGCGCGAACCCAAAGCGTTTCATCCGCCCCCGCATTTCTGACAACACACCTTAAGAGACAGTTGAGTAGGCCAGAGAAGCAAAAGCCTGGCGTGGTGTCAGTCGGAGCTCCACAGCTTTCCGTAACACCCCAGCTTGATCGTCGTCTGACCCCGGAAGAGATCGAAGAGCAGACGCAAATCATCACGGAGTTACAGGAAGGCGGTTATACGAGAGAGCAAGTTGAGGCGCAGTTCGCCGGTAGCTTCCATCAGGATGATTGGAATCTGATTGCGAGAAGGCTCGACAGCCAAAACTCTGAGACAGGGAAATGAACTCCAACCGCATACATGGCAGCGATGTGAAGTTGATCTTATGCGCCTGATCATTACCGAAAAACCTTCGATGGGTCGTGATGTGGCGGCGGCACTCGGCGCCACGCGCCGCGGCGAAGGATTCATAGAAGGCCCGCACGATATCATCACGTGGTGTGTCGGCCACCTTGTTGAACTTGATCAGCCGGAAGCCTACGACCCGAACCTGAAACAATGGAAGATGGATGCTCTCCCGATCATCCCGCAAAGCTTCAAGTACCACCCGTCCGACAGAACCAAGGATCAATTCAAGATCATCCAGAGCCTGCTCAGGTGCAGGGATGTCACCAGTGTGGTCAATGCGGCGGATGCGGGTCGGGAGGGCGAGCTGATCTTCGATCTCGTCTACATGCTCGCCGGCTGCCAGAAACCCGTGCAGAGGCTCTGGGTCTCCTCGCTCACCCGAGATGCGATCATCGATGGTTTCAATCGCTTGAGGCCCGCCGCCGAGTACCGTGGCCTGTGCGATTCGGCCCACGCGCGCCATCAGGCGGACTGGCTCGTCGGCATCAACGCCACGCGCGCCCAGACCATCAAGGCACGCCGGGCTGGACATGATGGCGTCTACTCACTCGGTCGCGTGCAGACTCCGACACTGGCCCTCATCGTCGAACGCGACCTCGCCATCAACACCTTCGTACCCACCAACTATTTTGAAGTGGTCGCAGATTTCCAATCTCCCTCAGGCACCTACCGCGGCCTCTGGTTCAATCATTCCGGCAGCCGCTTTGACCGGAGAGATGCCGCCGAAGCAATCGCCTCCAAAGTCACGGGCCAGCCCGGAAAGATCGAAAAGGTCGAGAAGAAAGCCTCCAAAGAGCGCGCCCCGCTGCTCTACGACTTGACGGCGTTGCAGCGTGCGGCCAATGCCCGGTACGCCTTCTCCGCCGCGCATACGCTCGAACTCTCCCAGTCGCTGTACGAGAAGAAGTTCATCACCTACCCGCGCACCTCTTCACGTCATCTTTCGTCGAGCGTCAACAAGGAACTTAAAGGCCACGTCGAGGCCGCCCGCATCGGCCCCTACGTCGAGTTCATCGAAACGATACTGGCTAAAGGGAAGGTCTCCCTCTCAAGCCGCTACGTGGATGACAAGAAGGTGACTGACCACCACGCGATCATTCCGGCCAAGCAACACATCAATGCGCAGGCGCTGTCGCCTGACGAGAAGCGCATTTATGATTTGTTGACGAGACGTTTCCTCGCTGCTTTCTATCCGGATGCGGAACTGGAGCGGACGACCATCGTCACGGAAGTCGAGGCCGAGAAGTTCATCACACGAGGGACGATCATCATCAAACCCGGGTGGCGCGCCGTCGATCCGCCCGGCAGGGAGAAGAAGGCCGACGCGGATGAGGAAGGCGAAGAGGCGGAACTCCCGCCGGTGAGTTCGCAAGACCCGGTCAAGACGTTGCAGGCCGAGGCGCTCTCGAAGCAAACCAAAGCCCCGGCGCGGTACACGGAAGCGAGTCTGCTCGGTGCGATGGAGACGGCTGGCAAGAAGGTCGAAGACGAAGAACTCCGACTCGCGATGAGAGACTCCGGACTCGGCACCCCGGCGACACGTGCCGCCATCATCGAAACACTCCTCAAGCGCGAGTACATCACGCGCGAAAAGAAATCGTTGGTGGTCACTCCGAAGGGAATTGCTTTGATTAAGATGATGCCGTCGCCGCTCCTCAAATCAGCGGAGTTGACCGGCAGGTGGGAGCAGAAGCTATCGCTGATGGCCGAGGGTAGATATGCACGCGACCGCTTCATGAGCGAAGTGAAAGAGATGATCGGCGAACTGGTCACTCAGATTGCCGGAGCGCGGATCGAGCAGGGCCCTGATCCTTCACAGAGAAGCGAGGTCAGTCGACCCGATTCCGCGATTGATTGCCCGCTCTGCAAGATTGAAAACCGCGCCGGGTTTCTTCTGGAGCGCAACGGCTCGAACGGCAAGTTCTTAACCTGTGCGTTGGGAAAAGAAGCTTGCGGTTTTATCAGTGATGCGCCGAAGAATGTGAAACAGCGCAAAGCCATGCTCCAGACCGCGTGCCACGTCTGCCGCGGTGCGATGCGCCTCCGGCTGCCCAAAGAAAAGGGAAAGAAGGCGGCGCTTCTTTGCGCGCGCCATCCGCAGTGTCAGGGGGTACGGTGGTTCAATCAGCAAGGCGTGCTCGAAGAGCCGACGGCCCCGGCAGAGACCGGCCCGCCCTGCCCGCTGTGCCAGACGCCGACGGTCAAGCGCGGCCCGGCCACCTCCGGCAACTACTTCTGGTCATGCCCGCGGTGGCGCAGCGACAATTCAGGGTGTACGTCCAAGCCGATCTGGATCAACACACACGACAGTTGGGCTGGCAGGGGATTGTCAACGTGAATTCTTGGTTCCCTGACAGCCGTCATTTGGCCTTTGTCCGAAATTCGCCCCGTGCGGATCATTCCATCATGATACGTCTTGCCTCAGGGGTATCTGCCAACTGTGCCGACCTTTGGCCGTTTGGACGACAGCCCGGCCTCGCTACCTCGTGAAGGCCAGGATGACGGCTTACAGAGGATCACTGTGACTTGGAGATGTAGGTCGAGCAGGTGCAAAGCGTGCGCCGCCGTCAGACGTCGTACGCCAACTTTTGAAAGACACCTTTTAATCCTGACTTCCTCACGTTGGGCGAAGTACGGCAAAAGTCGCTCCTCAATTACTCGGTTCTTGGTTTCGAATGAGAAGTAAATAATGGGTATTACAGCGCACACTAATTCGCGCCCAGAGGTGAGCACCCGGTACAGGGATACTGCGCTGCCTGAAATCTTTGGTTTTTATAACGGCAAGCATGGGGTGTTGACGAGCAGAACGATGATGCTCGATGACTTATCAACGCTCCTCGCATATGACCCTTCATCAATTCATAAGCAGGAATTTTGGGTTGCAATCATTAAGCACAATGCGTTGGGCAAAAAGGCTTATTCGACAAGAAAGAAATCTGCGGTGAGGTTAACTGAACTATACGGGCTTGATCAATCAATAACGTTGTTTCGGGTATTGCAGACTTTGTGGCGTAGTGACCCAATAGGACAACCGCTTCTAGCACTCCTGTGCGCGTGTGCCAGAGATCCACTATTGCGGATGACAGCAAAGCCATTGCTACATGCACGGCAAGGTGAAGAGGTAACTAAAAAGCAGTTGGAAGATGTTGTGCGTAACGATGCCGGAGATCGGTTCAACCCGGCGACGTTGAATCAAGTGGCACGCAACGCCGCATCCACTTGGGCGCAGTCGGGACATCTGGTCGGGCGCAACATCAAGAAGAGAAGCAAGCCGCAGGTGTCAGTCGCGAATGTCACTTATGCTTTGTTACTCGGCTACCTGTGCGGAATGAGAGGTCAGTCACTGTTCCAGTCATTTTGGGTTTCGCTTTTGGACGCGCAAGAGCACGTGCTTCAACAGATGGCGCGTGAGGCATCTTTGAGAGGGTGGTTTAGCTATCGCGGAATCGGAGATGTCGTTGAAGTGGATTTCTCTGGGATACTGACGCCCCACGAAAGGCAAGTGCTCAGTGAACAAAACTGAAAAGCTTATCAGTAACTATGAGCAGCGAATAGCGCTGCCGTGGGATGACTCATTATCCGGTTCGCAGCGTGTCTTCTTCGCGGTTTATGACAAAACGGATGAGCGGCGTTTACGAGCGCGCATTGAAGGTTTCGAGCTTGCGACAAAGAAGGCAGGAAAAGTTTGGCACTTATGCGACATCACCAATAGCTTCGCCGATTGGATGGGAAGTAAGGATTACAAAGAAAGTTATTTTGAAGCGCCCGATGACCTTAACCTCGCGCTCGGCGAATACCGAGAACACGTTGCCGAGCTTGTTGCGGAGGCGCTGCGCGAGCAGACGGACGCGAATAGTTTGGTGGCGCTGCTTGGAGTTGCCAGCTTGTTTGGTTTCGCTCGTGTTTCAGAGTTAGTCAGCACCGTGCAAAAAGACATCCGAGGGCGTCTTCTCGTTTTTTTCCCCGGCGAACATGAAAATAACTCATATAGGCTACTCGACGCGCGCGATGGCTGGAATTACCTGGCAGTGCCGATCACATACCACGAGAGAAACCAATCTTCATGACCAACCTTGAGCTCTTCGTTAAAGACCCGACTCAATCCGAGTTGCTTAACAACGGCGTCGCTGAAGTTCGCGACATGCTCTCCGAAAGCGAACTGCGCACGCTCCGCTACGAACTCGAAACATATGTCTGCGAAGGACAGTATTCCGCCGGATTGGAGCGCATACTCAGAACCTACCTCACGAATCTCGATAAGCCGGAGCAACCTGCGGTGTGGATAGGCGGTTTCTTCGGAAGCGGCAAATCTCACTTGGTCAAGATGCTGCGCTACCTGTGGGTCAACTACGAGTTCTCGGACAAAGCGACAGCGCAGGGTATCGCCAAGCTGCCGACGGAAATCACGGATGCTTTGCGAGAGTTGTCCGCCGCCGGCAAACGCTTTGGCGGATTGCATGCAGCCTCAGGAACCATCAGCGCAGGGGCAAGCAGTGTGCGACTTGCCCTGCTCGGCATCATTTTCGGTTCAGCCGGATTGCCTGAGAACTATCCGCTTGCGAAATTTGTCCTGTGGCTCAAGCGACAGGGAACTTATGAGCACGTCAAACAGCACATTGAGCACTCAGGCAAGTCGTTTGAGAACGAGTTAGGTGATCTTTATGTCTCTCCCCGTATCGCACGCGCATTGCTAGACTCTGACCCGAGTTTCGCCCCGAGTGTGGCGGAAGTAAAACCTTTACTCAAGAATCAATTTCCAGACGTCACCAACAGCGATATCTCACTCGCGGATATGGAGAAGGCGATTAGAGAAACGCTCACGCAAGATGGACGCTTTCCTTGCACGCTGATCGTGCTTGACGAAGTGCAGCAATTCATCGGCGACAACCCCGACCGCACGCTGAAGGTGCAGGAAGTCGTTGAAGTCTGTTCAAAGAAGTTCGACGGGCGGGTTGTGATAGTTGGCACGGGGCAGAGCGCGCTTTCGGGAACACCGCAACTGCAAAAACTGCAAGGTCGGTTTCGCATCTCGCTGCATCTTTCGGACACAGATGTTGAAACCGTGATTCGCAAAGTGGTCTTGCTGAAGAAACCCGATAAGGTTCCGGTGGTCAGAAAGGTCTTATCGGATTACAGCGGTGAAATCTCACGCCAGCTTGTCGGCACAAAGATTGAACCGGGCAATGAGGATACCGAACATGATGTCGAAGACTATCCTTTGCTGCCGGTGCGCAATCGTTTCTGGGAGCATGTTCTTCACGCTGTAGATTCCGGCGGGATGTCCGGGCAACTGCGCAACCAGCTCAGGATCGTTCACGAAGCAGTGAAGCAGAACGCGCGTGATCAGGTCGGCACGGTTATCCCCGGCGACTTCATCTACGACCAAATCTCGACCGACCTTCAGCAGACGAACGTGCTGCTGCCAGAGATTCACAGCACGATTCAGAAACAACGCAACGGCACAGCCGAAGGCACACTGCGTTCGCGGCTCTGCGCCCTCGTTTTTCTCATCGGCAAGCTGCCACGCGAAAATGGAGCCGACATCGGCTTGCGCGCTACTTCGGACGCGCTCGCCGACCTACTTGTTGAAGACCTCAAAGCCGGCGGCGCGAAGTTGCGCACCAAAGTTCCCGAACATCTTAGAGAGCTGACGGAGTCCGGCGTGCTCATCCAAGTTGACAATGAGTACCGTTTGCAAACGCGAGAAAGCAGCGCATGGGACGCCGACTATCGAGATCGATTCAACAAGATTATCAACGACGAAGGGCGCTACGCTTCGGAGCGAGCCGACGTGCTGCGCGTCGCGTGCGGAGAACGGATCAAAACCTTGAAGCTGTCGCATGGCGCGAGCAGCGTCGGGCGCAAACTCGATTTGCACTTCTCGCAACAAGCACCAGATCTGAAAAGCGCGGCGATCCCCGTGTGGGTGCGTGACGGGTGGAGCGAAGACGAAAACGCGATGCTCACTGATGCCCGCCGTGCGGGGACGGAGAGTCCCGTGGTTTACGTCTTCACCCCGCGCCGCGACAACGATGAACTGAAGAGAGCGATTGCGGGTAAGCACGCAGCGGACGAAACGCTACAAGTGCGCGGCATTCCGGCGACACCCGCCGCGCAGGAAGCGCGCCAGTCCATTGAAAGCAGGCAGACGGCGGCGAACCGTTCGCTTCAGAGCGTGCTCGAAAACATTTTCAGTGGTGCTCGTGTGTTGCTTGCGGGCGGCAGTGAATACCCCGGCGCGACCCTCAACGATGCGGTGCTGAGCGCAGCGAAAGACGCATTGACTCGGCTCTACCCGCAATTCGACATCGCCGACCACGCCAAGTGGGAAACAGTCGCGAAGCGTGCACGCAGTGGCGACGGAGGTGCGCTCGAAGTTGTCGATTACAACGGCGACCCCGAAAGCCATCCAGTCTGCGCGGCGGTGCTGAGAGAAACCAACGTAGGTAAGCGGGGCAGTGAACTGCGCCGCCACTTCGCCAGCCCCCCTTTCGGTTGGGCGCAGGATGCAGTTGACGGCGCACTGCTCACGCTCCTCGTCGCCGGTAAGATCAAAGCGACGCAGGACGGAAGACCCGTCGAACCGAAACAACTCGACGGCACGCGCATCGGCACTGCTGTGTTCCGCTCCGAACAGACGACGCTGACCGGCGGGCAACGCATCGCCATCCGCAAGCTGTTTCAAGAGGCGAGTGTTGAGTGCAAACCGAATGAAGAACTAATTGCAGCGAGTCAGTATTTACAGATGATGTTGTCGCTTGCTGAAGGAGCAGGAGGCGCACCGCCGCTGCCGGAGAAGCCGGATACGGCACACCTGCGGACGTACAGCGAGCAGAGCGGCAACGAGCAACTCCTGTCGCTCTACAATGATCGCGAACGTCTTTCGCGTGAAGCGAGGGATTGGCGGGCGGCGAAGGAGACGATACGGCAGCGCGAGCCTCGTTGGGAGACGCTCAACCGCTTG